>PMZB01000029.1 GCA_003170575.1 Chlamydiia bacterium
GAATATAAGAAGTAAAGAAGAAGAGTACGTCATTCCTATATTGGAAAAGTGGAAAAGAATAGCCTAGAAATACAAACTATCTACTGTTATTAAAATAACTCCAAAACGAAAACGGTCAATTACGGCAAGATTGCGAGAGCGAGAATTTAATTTAGACTCTATCGAAAACGAAATTGCAATGTCTAATTTCTTGCAAGGCAGTACTGGNNTGGAATCAATACAAAGCCAATTGACAAAAATTCAGCAATCGCAAGGGCAACCTTCAAGCATGACGATGAGGCAAAGCAACGCCTTAGGAATCTCAAAGAGACTCTTGACCAGCGAGATAGAGAGCGAGGTGTCGGGACTCGACCTGATACCGAGCAAGGAAGTTGATACAGATACGTTTGCAAGGGCTGTTGCCTTATTACAAGCGAACTACGGAACGGAATATAGCCCCGAAAAGACCGCCATGCTATTCGACATGATACGTGAAGAGAAGTGGAGTGAAGAACGATTCACAAGAACCTTGAAGTGGTTTCTTAAAAACAAGAAATTCCCTTCATGGTCAATTTCAGATTGGTTTGATTATGATATTAAATTGCACTCTTACGGATGGTATCTTGAACAAGTGGCGAAAAATGGGGCATCAATTAATAACAGTATTGAAGCGTATGATATTAACGGTACAACTGGATATAGATATAGAGATGGTCAGGAACTACCATTTCCCAAAAGAGATTTGAAATATAAATTATGACCATTAAAGTCCTATACCTAACCAACTTATTATTTCTTAGAGATGCTAAAGAATATGCCAAAGGACATCCGAAAGCATTGTGTATTGAATATTTCAAACCAAATGGAAGCGATAGAAAAGGTTATCCTATAATGGTTAGGAAGATAAGATTTGTAGATACAAATATTGAGAAAAGAGGGCGCAGAATAGTCCACGAAGTAGATTCTGAAATGATTAAAGAGGTGGAGGAGATAATATGATAAGATACATGCACACACTAAACGGGCGTCCCGCATTTTACGAAAAAGGACAACAGATATTCTTTGCAGACAACAACCCAATCAAACTTGCGAAGAACTTGAAGCAGATAAAAGCAGAGCAGAAGGCTACGATTGCTTGGCGTAAAAAGCAAGGATATGAAGTTTGTCGTCATAATTACAACTGGGCAAGGGTAGAGATATGAACAGCGTATATTATTCTTGTAGCAAACATAATTACACCGGAATAGATATGCCATGCCCTGATTGTTTTCTTGAAGAAGAAACAATGGCATCTTGTTCCGTAACAAGCACTCAACCGTGCGGACATAAATCAGGTTGGTATCATTGGGTTCGTTTCTGGATATTCAAACGCCGATTCTTTGCTTGTGACGAGTGCCATAATTTAATATCTAAGACTGGATGGAGATTATGACCATCACCGATGAGATTAAAGAAATATCAGAGAGCGTGGTATGAAGCAAATTTACGGGCTTGGCAAAGTCAATCAAGGCAAGCTAACCCTAAACAATAGCCAAATATTCAAAGAAGAACTAAAAAACCTCAATGGAGATGTGGTTATAACCGTTGCCGAAGGGCGAGGTAAACGATCTACCCAACAAAATCGGTATTACTGGGGACAGGTTTGCACCCTAATCTCTGAAACAACTGGATATACACCAGAAGAAGTACACGATTTCCTTAAAGAGAAGTTCCTAACTGATAAAAAACATATTGTAATCGCAGGTGAAGAACGGGATATTGAACAAGCAACAACAACACGATTAACCACTAAAGAGTTCGAGGAATATTGCGAGAATATTCGTAGGTGGGCATCAAGTGTGCTAAACATAAATATTCCTGATCCAAACAGTTAATCACTTCACCGAAAGGAAAGGATATGAAAATTAGAAAATCTATTTTAGATGTTGCTGAGAAGTTAGAAGTCTCTCTAAATAGAACCCAAGCACAAATAGGTTATCACAGATTTACGGAGAATGAAACAGTGAAACCAGTCCGCATTCAAAGAAGCCGTCAACATAAGATGGTAAGTCCTAATGGATTGCCGATAGTGTGTGTAACAAGGGGAACGAGGTGGGGAAATTATTCTGGAACTGTTGAAGAATTTGAAGCGGAAAAGTTAATGCAACAACGACAAGAACCAAAATGGTTTGAAGAGTTTTACTTAAAACCATTGCGAGGTAAGAATCTGGCTTGTTGGTGTCCACTTGGGGATGACGTTAAGTGCCATGCTAATTTCTGGCTTAGGATAGCTAACAAGGTAAAAGAATGATACCAAAAGTGGGAAAGAGGACTAACTGGAGGAAGAAAGCGGACGATATCTTTTCACTGCTTGTACGAACCGAAGCAGGTTTTAAGTGTCAGTTTCACGAAGCATTAAGAGAGAAAGATATCCCCCCGCCTTGTTCCTGCAATGGTGTGATGCAGTGTTGTCATAAGATAACAAGGGGAAAGAGCGCAATAAGATTCGACAGAAGAAATGTCTTGTGTGGTTGTAGTGGTTCCAATCTCTGGGCTAAATGGAATCCCGTCGAATGGAATCTACTNNTGGAAGGCGCTCTATCCCTATGATGTTGAATATCTGGAATCAATCAAAAACAAAGAGACACATTTTAAGGCGTGGGATTACAAAATAATGATTGACGAATACAAACAGAAACTTGCAGAATTGAAGCAATAAATATCTGTATTAAACATAGAGGGAAAGTATGAAACGCGAAACTCCAAAGTCTAAAAGGGCCAAGATGCATTCCGCCAAGATGCGTAGAATACACAAAGGATATGGCAGTTGGAACAAGTGGATGGATAAACCCGTTCAAGAGCGTGAAACCGTATTATATGATATGGTGGGTAGAATAACACCGCATAGGAGCTTCAAGTATGTTTAGAATATCTAAAACATCAAAGGTGTCACTAATCACCCTAATTTCTTTAGTGGGACTCAAC
>PMZB01000034.1 GCA_003170575.1 Chlamydiia bacterium
GATTTACCTCAACCATTATATAATTTTTTTATTATTTCCTTCAAGACAAAAATATTGACACCCTGAAAATTGCCGCCTGTATTGCCGGAAGAGACGTTACGTGTTGCAAAAAAAAATTGATGATGCCAGGATTGCGGCGTTTGTAGAGAATTTATTGGAATTGCATCGCCAAAGACATTGGTTGCTTTTTTGTTGTGGTGCTCTTCATGTCCAAAAATTTGAGTGAGTTAGGTTAACTTTGTTGTTAACAAAGCCAAGGCAGTGAAAACCAATACAAGAACATTACCTTTTAACATAGTCCAAGACAACTCTCGGGTTGTATCTGATTTTGTTCCTTGATAGAGAAGGAGCAGATATTTTCCATGGACGCCTATCGCTACAGCCATGAGAGCAGCTGGCGCTGTGAGTGTTTGGTCTTGTAAAAGAGAGCTTCCTAGTGAGACGAGGAAGCCTCCGCTGATGCCATACCAAAAGGGATTGTGGAATTTTTCTTGCCAGAGTTCGAGGCTGTAGGCAATAGGAAAAAAAATAAGCGATAGGACGAAAGGTGTTAAAAGAAGGCTCACGGTTACTGACAAGTAGATCCCTATGGCGGCTCCCACGCTTAAGAATGTAAACGCTATTGTATAAAGTTTCCGGTTTGATATGTGCGTGTTCCAGGGGCGTCCCTTCACTTCGTCTAAAAAATGAGCTCCTTGTAGACCACAAAAAACAGCGATCAAGGAGAGGGTTAATCGACTGAGAGAAAGCTTTGGAGCCATTGTAGCCCCAATCACTACGCATGACATTAAAATGAGTGAGAAAGGAATGTGGAGCAAGGTCGTGTAGTCTGATAAGTGGAATTGACGATACCATTGGGGGGCAGTCTTAGTTTGAGCAATGCATTTGATCATGATTTTTTCTGCCATCTAAACTCCTGCTTTTTAAAACCAAGGTTCTCTAATTGGGCTCAAAAGAGCAAGTAAATTCGCTTTCGCCAACATTGACATCATCCTTCTTAAAGATGGGAAGAAAAAAAGTTGAGCTTAATCGATAGTAAAATTTTTTTATTTACTTGAGAAAGATCTGTGCCAGGTATATAAAGCTTCAGGTAGTTGACCTATTACATACTCGTGGAGGAGGTTTATGAACAAAAATGTTTTGCGATTTGGCACTCTGTTGATGATGGTGTCCTTTGGGCTTTTTGCCCAGCCGGCCCACATCACAAAAGGGCTCAGAAAAGTTGAATGTGAGATTGTGCCAATCAAACCCTTATCGAAAAGTAATCTCACAAATTATTCTGGAGCCCAAATTTCTTGTTCACGCATGGATTCCAAAACAACTAAAAGCTTGAATTGGAGCGGGTACGCTTCCTTTACAAGTGCTGACACCCCCGAAATAGGATCTGTCACTGGAGTTTGGGGAACATGGAACGTGCCCAAACTTCATCCATCTTTGAACGACCGATACTCTGTCTGTTGGGTTGGAATAGACGGCTATTCTAACCAAACTGTGGAACAGATTGGCACGGCTCAGTTCTGGCAAAGCGGCCAACAAGTAAATTCTGTATGGTTTGGCATGTATCCTGGTCCAGCCTATGACCTCAGCATGTTCCCAATTGCGCCCAATGATACGTTTAGAGCTATGATTACCCACGGTGTTGATGGTGCTTTTGAAATGATCATCGAGAACCTTACCCAAGGAGTGTATGCTCAGATTCCACTCATTTATACAGTCGCGCCCGGTACTCAAAGAAATTCTGCCGAATGGATTGTGGAAGCACCTTCAGATCTCACCACCATTCTACCGCTAGCCCACTTCTCGCCTGTGAAGTTCAGGAACTGTATCACAGAGATTCGAGGGCACTCTGGCCGCATTAATAGCGAACATTGGAAATCCGATCGAATCCTAATGGTCACAGGCTCAAAAAATAGTAAGGTGAAAGCTTCTCCCTCCGATCTTTTCAACGACGGCCAGAATTTTAGCGTCAAATGGCATCATCAATAAGAGTATTATCAAGAGAGCGTATTTCCCACTGAGCCCTTGAACAGGGCTCAATGGGAAAAGGGTGTCGCCAAAAGGGGTTTCTTTTGGCGTCGTTGATCTCTTAAGAGATTAAGGTATCAACATAAGGGACAGGGTTCCTCCGTTGTTCAGAGGAAGGAGAGAAATGTCGGTTGTATCATATAGATTTGCTGAATTAATGATTACTGCCGCGCCGCTGTCATCATCTGTGATCCCAAAGAGTCTGAGTTCAAGGGTATCACCCGAAACTAGGGATGCTTGCATCTGCCCAAACGCTGAGACCATTGAGCCTGTTTCATTGTTTGGAGTTGAATATGTTATACCCACCGGAACAGCGCCAAGATACTGCTTTGCGTTTGCATTATAAACACCAAGCCAGATTTTTGCAGAGCTGTCGCCATAGTCGTCGATAAGGTCGGCACTTGCTTCAGCAGACAAACCGTAGGTAATATAATAATTCCCATCTGTGTTAATTGTAAATTTGTTGACGCCGGGAGTTGGTTTACCAGCTGCAGAAGAGGTGGAATATACATGTAATGGAACTTGGGTGACAATACCAGTTGAGGAGCTGACGGGAAGGGTTTGGCTCCCCGTAGGCCCAGTAGGAGCAAAGGTTTGAGCAACGCCCATCACAACAGGTCCTGTTGGCCCGTCGATTCCTGTTGCGCCTGTTTGCCCATCGTTTCCTGTTGCGCCTGTTGGTCCGGTGGTTCCTGGTGATCCTGTAGGACCAGTTACCCCTGGGACACCATCTTGGCCTGTTGCGCCTGCTGGCCCTGTGGGGCCTATGTCTCCTGTTGCACCGGTTGGACCGTGATGGCCTCTTTCACCTCTATGCCCACGGGGGCCGCGTGAGCCCCGTTCGTTGTGCCAATTGATACGCGTTGACTTTCTGCCATCTTTGGTGACTATGCCTTCAGAGTCACTCCCAGATGTGTTTTTTAAAGCAGTAAATGGAAGACTTGCTTGTGCTTGCGCTCCTAAGCATATAAGAGGCAGGAAGCCAAGCAAAAAAAGACCTTTTCTCATCGATCCCTCCTTAAAGTTTTTCGTCGCTATGTCCTCTATACAATGCGTAAAAATTTTAAGCAAATGAATATTGATGCAAAATTTAGAGGAGCGGTAAATTGAAGTGCTTGGCGGGAAGTTATTCTCACTATATTTAAAGCAGGGATTGTCTTCATAAAAGTCTTGCTGAGTTTGAAAGAGATATTTTTTCTCAGCCAATCACGGATGTGGTAGTTTTTATTTGATACAAGGAAATAGACATGCCTCACCTTTGTCCGCTTAGCCACATCACGTTATAATGGAAACTTGGATGAACGATTGTCATATTATAAAACCTGTGATTTGAAGCTTGTGTGAGTATGTTTGTGAAACAGATGCCTTCCTCAAAAAAGGAGTTTGACAAAAACGCCTTCTCGAGATGAGGCTCATGGACAGAAAATCTTAGGTGCTGAAGTTCTTGTTATTGAAGCGATAAAAATTAACTTGTTGAACCATTTTATACATGCTTGCTATAACTT
>PMZB01000018.1 GCA_003170575.1 Chlamydiia bacterium
CCTCAAAAGGCACTACCAGAAAAAAAATCGGGTGGAATTACGGAGAAAGTTGGACGCGAACACTTGACGTCAGGTACAACAAAAGCTCCTTCTCTCGAGCAAGCCCATGTTTCCTCCTCAACATTTAAATCATATCTTTCTAAGGAAGTAGGATCTCTTGCCCCCCTTTCCATACAGTTTGTAGAGTCTGCTCGCTTAGGAACACTTCTTGAGAATGGCCTTGAGGCATTTGAGAAAGGAAATCCCTTCAACTTCATTTCCAGAACTGGCGAATCTTTATCCATACAGCCAGGAGAACAAACAAGCTTCATTCAAAACTTTCTCCTCCTCCTTTCCTCTCTTCTCCAAAAATCGGAAAAGAGCACACAACTAAAAACCTTTTTCTATGCCTTGCTGACTCGTTTTGTGCAAAGCAATGTGTTTCGCTCGAGCAATCCAAACTGGGAAAATATCCTGCAAAAACAAAGGGAAGCGCTTTCAAAAGAAAAGAGGCCTCAAGTTCGCTTAGAACAAGCTTTCAAAGAAAATCCTTCTCTAGAAACCCTGGCGCAACTCTTCCTTACCAGCGCACAATGAGGAGAGGAAATTCCTATATCCAGCTCCGTTCTACAAGATAGGATTTGAAGTTTTCGGGAATATTTCCTGGCGGGTATTTTTTTAATGCATAGGCAAGGCGATCTTGAAAAGGAAAGGGCGTCAGCCCTGGCATGCCCTGAAACAAAAAATTTTCCGTCATTCGGAGTACTTCAGGACTATAGGTTTGTTTGGGAGGCCGTTCAAATATATTATAATATCCCTCATGGCATGACTCCCAGGTGGCAAGTGCTGAAAAAACTTGAGGAGAAAAAGCTCCGAAATGTTCTGGAGCTGAGTACATTTTTTGGACGAATGAGCCTTCATACCCTTCTCCAAAGAACAGGAAACACTCTTTCCAAGATGATTTTTGAATAAATGTATTGTGATCAACAAGCAAAGTTGTGATAGGAATGCTGCTCGCAAGTTGTACCGCAAGCTTTTGTAAGATCGGAGATTTATTTTCAAAAATCGAGTTTGCAAGTGATGTGAGAACTTTCAGTTTATTTTGTGGACTGGAAGTACTGGCTATGATCCGGGCAAGCATTTGCTTCAACTCATCAAGGGCAGCTTTGTCCTCTGGATTTTCCGCAAGCTTTTGAAGTGTGGCTGTAATTTCTTGCTCTTGCTTCTCTGTAAACACACCCTTATTACTTTCAAAGGCCTCTTTTATTTGCGGAAGGTTTTTATCCAAAGGGGCGGCAGATTTTGCTGCTACAAGTGCAGTTTCAAGTCGATCAGCCATTGAAATATACTGTGGAAGATCATCCTGTAGAAGCGCCTTAAGCAAACTTTCCATGTCATTTCTCTGCTCATCTACTGTAAAGACCGAAGGAAGCTCCTTAGTTGTTCCACATATGAAATCAACAAGATTATTTTTTTGCTTATCCTCTACAGATGCAAATGTTTTTGTGATAAACCTTTCGACTCTTTGTCTATCAATTTCTTGGGTACGCTTTTCCCAAAGCGCATCAACAGGAGACAAAATCTGCGCAAGGTGTTTTTCATCCCCCCACCGACTTGTTCTTGTGAGCAGATATTCCTTCAGCGATGCTTTTTCTTCTGAAGATAGACCACTGCCCTTTTCGATTTTTAGCCTGCGATTGCATGATTCTTCAAATTGACCAACAAATGTATCCATTGTTTGCATAAAGGCCTGGTCAATTTCCGTAAGAACAAAACTATTGGCATCCGGTCTTCTTTTTAGCAAATTCTCTAAATCGTGTTTTTGTTGGTTGGACAAATCTTTCAGCTCATTTCTCAATAGACTGTCTATTCGTGAATCATTCATCTCTTGTTCAAACCTGGTTAGTTGAAGAGCTTGTGGCAGCTCGTTTGAAGTGCGGCCAAGATAGGCTAGAAGGCCTTTTCTTACCTGATCAGATTCACAGTGGAAATGTGCATTAATAATCGTAGTAACCTTTTCATTCCACTGAGTTTCCAGTTGGGCAGCTATATCAGAAGCAGGGGGTTTTCCCATCAGCATGGAAATAATATCTTCGATTTGAGTGGGAGAGATCCCTTCAAATGTTTGGGGTGCATATGGTTCTACAAGGCTCTTATATATTTTATATTTTTCGTTCTCCTCCACAATGCCTTGTGCAGCAATTTGAGCTTGTGCTTGCGCTGCAATGTGCTTGAACATGTAGGAGGGGGGAGGGTTCAGTGTTTCCCTGAGTGCTCCAGCTATAATATTTGGCGGTGGATACAGAGATTCAAGGCATTGGCGAACCAAAATGGAAGGTCTGACTGGAAGACCCCAAGAACAAATATCGTACACTTCTCTTGAAGGTTTGTTAGGGAAAAATCGATGATTGATTTCCCATAATGCATGGGTCAGACCTTTGAATTCAGGGGGATCAAATTCTGGACATAGAGCATTAAATTCAGTAGCAATAACCGCAAAATACCAATGCATTATATCATGAATAGAGCCAAGAGTAATGCCGTTATACATGAAACTTAAGGTTTCTTCAGTACGTTCATAAGGGTGTTCAATCAATCGTTGGGTCTGAGCCACAAGATTATCACCGCGTTCAACTTCGATTGGGAGCTTGTAAAAATGCTTGGCCACTCCTGCAGCAAGCTTCATTTTTCTGGAGACATGAGGAGCCTGCTTTACACTTTGAACAAACTCTTTTTTTGTTTCCTTTACTTGTTTCTTGCGGGTGAGTTGAAGAGGCGTAGGAATGGTGCTTTCAGATACATTAAGCTCCTTCAATTTTCTTCTGCATAACTCGACATATTTTACTTCTTCTATCACACCTTCGCTCTCAGCAATTTTTCCCTCTTTTGTGAGCTTTTGAAACCGATCAACCACATCCGAAAGGGCAATATTCTGTCCGCCAGAAAGCGTGATCTCCCGCCCCTTCCATCTTCCTTTGACAACTGTTGCATCCTTGATGGTCTCATAGAGCTTTTGTACAGACCTGATGTCGTTAATATCCTTGTTCATAACTTCCCCCTGAGTTCAAAGTTCTGATTAATTTTCTTTATAGCGGCCGAGTCTTATAAAGTAAATAATTTAA
>PMZB01000261.1 GCA_003170575.1 Chlamydiia bacterium
AAATAAAAACGAATAAAAAGGAGCTTATAATGAGTTCTGTTGCTTTAACCAGCCAATTAGAAACATCAGCCCCTGCAGACACATCAGGCACACTAGCCCCTTCAAAGAAAAAGAAAAAAGGCACCCCCCCTTCCGCAGAGGAGAAGCTCACCCCAAATCAAGAACTGTTCAACAAAATTTTTACAAAGATTGAGGGAGGATTCGCTCCAGATCCCCAAATTCCGAAAAGTTCATCTCACGATCCAGTCAAATATCTCGAAAAAATTCAAACACAGATTTTAAATCCTTCAGACCGTTCAATTAAAACAGTGGTACAAAAAATTTTAGGTCGTTGTTGCCCTATGGCCCAAGAGGGAATTATGACCTGTGATACATGGGACGACTTGAAACTTTTCAGTGGAGATAAAAAGCCTGACTCCTCCTTTGTCAACAGACTCATGTATAAAGGAAAACCAGAAAGCTTAGAAGAACGCACTTCTACAGAGCTTGGTAGAATGTTCGAGATGGGACTTATCAGCTCTCCCACCGCCAATGTTTCAGTTCTTCGAAAACGCCAAGCATTGATAAAAGCATTGAGAGAAATTCATCTCGCTGATCAGATCCAAAACACCTTATCCTCTCGAGAAGTAAAAGAGGGAGAAAAACTGTTACTAAGTTCCTGGAACCCAGAACTTCCTAATTGTGTTCACAAAAAGTATTACCGAAAGTTTGGAAAACTATTAAATGATCGGCTCAACGCAAGCCCTCTAGCGCTTGAGACTGGTATGGCTGTTACTCACGCAAACAGCATGCTGACAGTTGCCAGTCAAGTCGCCGCTGTAACCTTTTGCGCTGCCGGGGTAGCTAACTGTGCAGCACGTTATCTTGGAGCACCTAACCTAGAACAAGCACTAGGACCATCAACTAGTGCGGCATTAGAAAGGTTTGTTGAAAAACAAATAATAAGAAAAAACGATCTCATATATTACATGTCTNNAAATAAAAGCACCAACAATGATTTTGGGAGGTATAATAAACAGTCTCAAAATCAAAGAGAACATTCGCTGGATACAAGCGGAATTTGCCACTGAAAATATGCTCCAAAAAAAATTTGTCGCCATCGCCACATACTTTAGAGCCATCAAACGTATCTACGAACTCCTTAAAACTCATCCTGAAGTGAGCTCAAACCTTGAACATTTCAATAAATTAAAGGATCTCTTCGAAAATAAGGATCTCTCTCCTATCTTCCGTGTTCTTGAGGCGCATACATTTGACAGAGAAGGTTGGTTTTACAATTTGGGTAATGTGCTGTACCTTGCGGATCAATTAGATAAACCCGAAGTACTGAAAAAATTTGAACCTGCCCTGGCTGCAATTGCCGAGATTGACACCTTTGTGTCAGCGGCAAAACTCATGGATGAATTCCAGGAAGAAAGAGTTAAGTTTTGCTTTCCTAAGTATCTAGAAGAGAAGAGCAAACCAGAGCTTCATCTCGGAAACTCTTGGAACCCCTTGGTCGATCCAAAAGAAGTTACCTGTAACTCGGCTGATTTCTCAGGATCAGACGAAGATCGATGCCAACTTATTACCGGACCAAACGGCGGCGGAAAAACAACAATACTGCGCAGTAGGACAGGAAATATTATCCTTGGCCAAAGTCTCGGCATCTCTTCTTCAGAAACATGCACCACGACACCATTTAACTATGTTGCTTCCTCGATGAACATTGTAGATGACCCCCAAAAAAAAGAATCTCATTTCCAAAGCGAAGTTCGCCGGATAGCCGAAATTCAAAAGAGAGTGGCTGCTTTGCGTGAAGATGAATTTGGGTATTTGGTTCTCGATGAGCTTTACAGCGGGACTTCTGATGAAGAAAGAGCAGCTCTTGGCAGAGCAGCGGTCAATGACCTAGGAAATAGGAAAAACCTCCTGAGCATGGTTGTCACTCATGATAAAGCTCTTCCACCCTTAGCCGAAAAAGAGAAATCAGGCATTAAAAACTTTCGGGTGCTTGTAGATGATCAAGTAAAACCTCCAAAGCCTCTGTACAAACTTGAGCCAGGAATATCCACTCAACACATCGGTCTTCTTGTTGCAAGTCAAGGCGGTGTCTCCGAAGATCAAATTCGCGAAGCTCAAGAATATCTGGACCATTGTAAAAAGTAAGGAAGCTATTTTTATCGTGAATAACAAAGAATCAGAGCAGCGGCATTCCCTGCGATATAGGGATCTTTATCATTTTGTAAAATGCGAGCCAAGCGTATGCCATCGTCGACACGCCCAGCCATAAAAAAGGCTTTGGTTAAGTTAAGAAGGGTGGGAGAGTGGTCAGCATCAATCTGGAGCGCCTGATCTAGACATTTAATTGCTTTGAGCGGTTGGTTGAGCTGCACATAAACCGCTCCCAACATCTGTAAATCATATACGCTCTCTGGCTCAAGCACGGCAAGCGCCTCAAAAATGGGAAGAGCGACATCATATTTCCCCTGACGCACATAGGCATATGCGGCATAGCGCATCTCTTCGGTATGAGTATCTGTCCACCCTAATGTTTTTTTCCAATCACGTCGCGGCATACCACTTATCCTTGTAAAAACTGTCCAATTCTTCCTCCAATAAACCTGAGGAGGTCATTTATATCTTTTACTTTTCGTATACATCGGCGAAGAACATTTTTCTCTTCTTCTTCTTCGTCCGACTCGCAAGCCACTTGATTGAGTTTGTCTTCTTCGTCCTTTTCAGCATCAGGTCTGCCAAAAATAGGAAGAATTCGGTGAAACGCGAATGCAGATCTACGTTGAAAAGAAAAATCCTTGGGAGGGAAAAAATAGGCCCATGGAGCTAGTGTGGTGCCAACTCCCAAAAGAAGATCCAGCTCGCTCAATTTGGGATAGAGGTCTACTATCAATGCCTGGGCAGGAATTGAAGCCGCTTCCCTCAGGTGATACTGCTGCTGCACTTGCTCAAGTATTTGCATGCGCTTGGCATACTGAATATAAATACCAATATCCAGTCGGTCTATTGTCACGGCAGGCATATACACCTCTTATGAATAAAAAAATTGGCTAGAAGCCTTTTTTTTATGAGCCGGGCACGAACACTTCGCACCCTCTAAAGGGACCGGGCAAAGCTGCCCTGTGCGCCCTTGATCCCTACGCGGCACACCCTTACCTTGTTTTCTTCATTGTACCACCTTGGAAAACTTTGGGAAAGTTTTTTTTTGATTTCTTAATTATTCCCACTTTTTCTAAGTGACACAGGATCTCGTAACAATTTGCACACAACATTTGCTTAACGTACATGCAAGAACACATCTCCATTTATCCAAAGGTTTTTTTACATAAAACTTTTGTACATTCCGCAAAATTCATCTGTCAAGCCAAACTTGTGGTATTCATGAAAAAGAGTTATCTTCGGAAATTCCAACAACATAACTCACTGAAAATGAATGAGTTGTGTTTTATGTCTAATTTATTCTTTAACCATAACCCACTTAGAACGAGTAGGTTATAAAAGGCAAGCATAAAACAAATCTTGTTCACAACAATGATTTTTTCTGTAACCCACTAAAAATCAGTGTTTTATGATTTATCGCACAATTTTTTCCAACAAAAACCCTTGCCCGCTTTGAAACTAGATTGCTAGTCTCTGGTCCGATCACCAAATAGGAGGGGTCCTCCTGTTATGGTTTTTTTAGAGGATGATCTATGGAACAACAGCAACAATGTGAAGCTTGGTCCCAGTTTTTAAACTTTGCAAAGACAAGCACGTCGATTTCGGCTTTCCACAACTGGCTAAGCCCAATTGAGGTTGTCTCACACTCTCCAGAGAAGATGGTTCTTAAAGTGCCCAACATTTTCGTGAAAGAGTACCTGCTAACTAATTTTAAACAAGATCTCCTCTCTTTTGTGCCAGTCCTTCCCTCGGGAGAACCTGCTTTAGAGTTTGTGATTGAAAAACATGATCGCAAAACACGCCCTTTTCTTATCCCTCAAGTAGCTCCAGTAAAACCACAAGATGAGAAAGAGGAGCAAGAAGCTGCTGCTTTTGAAGCTCAGCTCAATAGCCATTATCGATTTACAACCTTTATCGAAGGCTCCTCAAATCAGTTTGTTAAATCTGCTGCCATTGGTGTGGCAAACCGCCCGGGGATGACCTACAACCCTCTTTTCCTTCATGGGGGTGTTGGTTTAGGAAAAACCCACTTGCTCCATAGTATTGGACATCATATTAGAGAGCATCACAAACGCCTGCGCGTCCAGTGCATCACAACAGAGGCATTCATCAATCAGATTGTGGACAGCCTCAAAAATAAGTCTATAGATAAGTTAAAACGGTTTTATCGATCCTCTGTTGATGTGCTCCTTGTTGACGATATTCAATTTTTGCAGAATCGAACCAACTTTGAGGAAGAATTTGCAAACACCTTTGAAACACTGATCAATCAGCATAAGCAAATTGTGATTACCTGCGATAAACCTCCTACGCAGCTTAAGCTGTCAGAACGCATGGTTGCTCGTATGGAATGGGGACTTGTTGCACATATTGGCGTTCCAGACATTGAAACAAGAGTTGCTATTCTTCAGGCTAAAGCCGAGCAAAAGGGGTTGACTATCCCAAGCACCATGGCATTTCGCATTGCAGAGCTTATTCACAACATACGTCAACTGGAAGGTGCTCTTAACCGCCTGAGCGCCCATTCTCGCCTAATGCATGCGACAATAAATGATGAGCTTATTGATAGAACACTGAAGGATCTTTTCCATCTGACCCCAAAAGAAAAAATCACCATAGAGACTATTTTGAAGGGGGTTTCCTCTGTATTTCAAGTTCGCGTCACTGACTTAAAAGGGCATGGGCGGACAAAAGATATTGCCCTTCCGCGCCAGGTGGCAATGTTTCTTGCGAAAGAGCTGATTAATGAGTCTTTAGTGATGATCGGCGCCTCATTTGGAAAAACCCACTCTACCATCCTCCACGCCTGCAAAACCATAGAAACAAAAGTAACAGGCGATGATATGCTGCGCCGGCAAATCGATATGGTTCGCCGCAATATTGATATGCAAAGCGCTTAAGAGTCTTTTATCTCGATCTTGCAGTCTTTCCGCTTGTCACGAAAGCAGCTTATTGCGGTTGAAAACTTTTGGGCTTGATCACTATCAAGTGTAATGACTTGTAACTTCTTCAATCCTGCAAGCCGCCTGGGAAACTTGTCTAATGGGTTGAACGATAGATCAATCATTTCCAAACACTTAAGTTTCCTTGGATCTGGAAGTCTGTGCAAAGCGTTTCCTGAAAGATTCAGATGTGTGAGTTTTGAAAGGTCCCCTATAGTACTGGGGAGACTAGAAAGGGCATTTTCACTCAGATCCAAAATTTCCGTTTGCGAAAGCGCTCCGATTTCTTTTGGAACACAGCTCAGGTGAGCATTTGCAAGAATAATTGCTCTTGGAAAAGAAAGAGAGGGAAGGATGTTTTTCAAAAGCGCCCCCCGTTCTACAAGGGAGGCCGCATCAGTTTTTCCATCTTTAGATAGCATGCCAACCGAATAATTGTAAGAAGTCTGAAGCAGCGTCAAAAAAAGAGCCGGAGTTTCAGCAATCTGTTGAGGTGTGGCTTCAGCCAGATCTCTGCGCTCTCGTTGAGGTAAACAAGAGAAAACATAAGATGCGATTTCTCGAATCTTCTCATACGTCGCAATAACACTGGTGTCAATAAGCCTGGAGGTGGCTTTGGATAATGGTGCAGATGAAAAATAGGGAACCAGATGAGCAATTTCGTCCCACTCTTTTGCCAGCAAAAACCTTTTTACAATGCAGCGAAGAGCTTGTACATTAACTGAAGGCTTCTGAGCATCATCCTCAATAGTAACAAGGGAGCAGACCTTGCTCCATATTCTTCCTACAAATCCTACGCTGGATGTATCTGCAGGCGCACACTCTTTATTTTCTGATTTCAGCAAAACAGAACTAAAGGAACATACTTCACATGATGAAATCATATCCAACTCCCCCCCTTCTTACCCTTCCATTTTGCCATTCTTTATCAATTCTTTGTAAAAAACCTGTAGATATGCATAAATATTTTGACATGGGAGGTATAATGGCTACAGCTCTTCTTGACCAGATACGTATAACTGCTTTAACAACTCAAATGGCTGACCCTTCCGATGAACTCATAATCACTCAAAATGGATGCGCGCTTTTACCAACTGCTCCTAGCAAATCATCCATCTCTTGCTCTGTTACAAAGTCTCTTCTCTCCTGTTTTCAGCAGATGTGTCTCAGTTCTCCGCAACCTTCTATCGCAGGAGAGCATCAAGTAAAAAACCTTACTCCAACGCTCTCCTCCCTTCAGCAAATCTTCGGGGCAAACCGGTTGGAAAGAAATTGTGCATTTATCAACCGCTATTCAAGTCAGGACAGCAAAATTCAAAAAAAAGTTACTTTAGAAAACTACCAAACCCTGCTGTACTGTCTTTTTCTTACCACAAAAGAAGATTTTGAAGAGCTTCTCCTTGAGATTCAAAGCACATCCACAGAGGTTCGCGGTGTAACTGGTGAAGCATTAAAAAAAGTTCGTGAGCTGTTTGCAAAGAAAACAATCGAAACATGCTCCAAGGCTGAAATAGATCAGCTGGAAACTCTTCTCCTACCCTTTTCACATCTGAAAGATGTCTTCTTGAAAGACGCATCCTATACACAAACCTGTGTACACGCTCCAGCAACTTTTGCTGCAATGATGGAAAAAGCTGCTTGGGGGAAATATCTGCTCAAAACAAGAGAATGGACTGAAGATGAATGGGAGTATCTTTTTGGCAAAGTTTTTTCCCCACCACTTCTACCGGACCATCTTGTACTTCCCCATAAACAAGGGTATATGTACATGAGCCATGTTGTTGAGGGAGATGGGGCATCGTTTCGGTTATTTGCTCTGCGAGGTGGCGCATCCTTTCGGTTATTTGCTCCGCTTGGTACATCCACAACTGATCCTCTTATTTTAGGTCGATCCACACGATGTCTTATGCCAACTGATGGTTTGATGGAATCCTTTCTCTCAGTTGCTGACAATCTCCGAGAAAACCCTGGGTCTGGAGGATGTATAGCAACGGCTGAGAAAATAAATGAACTTTTGAGGGATCCTAAGCTCGGTTTTGTAAAAACTCCCCACCAACAAATCCAAGTTATCGGCTATAGCCAAGGAGGAGCACATGCCCAGTATCTTGCGGCACTTTTTGCACCTCGTATAAAAAAGCTGACAACTATATCTTCAATTGCGCCTGCTCCAGAAGTACAAGCCAAATTCGCCAAGGTGAGTGAAACCATGACTGTTCTCCACATGCAGGACTGGGGCGATGTAGTTCCCTTTTTTGGAGGAGTGCTTACTCATAATGATACTGTTCAAGTCAAGGTATTTAGGGCCGTCGTAGAACCTCCCGAAGATTTCTCCAAAAAAAATGCATGGAGGATTGCTTCTGATATCATGCACCTGCCTCAAACTCTCGACAAATTTTCCAAGGCACACTCACGTCTGACCGTGGCTGAGTCATATGAAGTGCGCACCTTTGAGAAAGAAAAAGCAAAGCTTCTGTGTCAACATGATCCTTCGGTAATTGATCCTTCTTGGGAAGAAGCAAGACTCTTTGCTTGTATTTTCCCCTCGTTAAAGTGTCCCGACATTACTGGTCAAATGGTTAAAGAATAATGAAACAGTTTCTATCAGAGTGTGTGAAAAGTATTTGTCACGTTCTTTTTCCTCCCCTCTGCCTCACCTGCGGGGAAAATCTGAAGCCAGGGTTTTGTTTGTTTTGCGAATCGTGCGTCCAAGCTTTAGATCTCCTTGAAGCAGAAGGAAGATGTGCGCGCTGTTTTTGTGAAAAAGAAGAACATGCTTCTTGTACAACTTGTAGAAACTTGCCCTTGAAGCTACGCCAGCAAGCTGTTTGCTTCGAAGAATCCCCTGTTTCAGCTCAACTTTTAAGCCTTGTCAGACATGGCATAGCCGTAAGCGCTGCCGCCAGTTATATTACAGTACAACTCTATAAACTTCATTGGCCTCTGCCTGATCTTATTGTACCTACTCCTGGTGATTGGTTTGATGGAGAAAATGGTTGGAACTCAAGAAAAGCCTTATCAAAAGAACTGTCCCGTATTCTTCATAGGCCCTATGCAAACTGCATCCACCTCCACCGCCACCTTCTTCCCCTTCGTCACCAGTGTTTAGAGGCACAACCAACCTTTACCGAAGCCCTTCGCTCTTCACAAGAGGCAACCAATAAAGTCGTTTTACTCATCCACGACCGCCTCTCAAACGGACGGGCTATTGCGCTCGCCGCTCAGTCGCTTCAAGAGGCGGGGGTTCACTCAGTATATGCAATCAGCCTTGTACAGAATCTCTGATAATTTTCTTATATTCTTCAGGAAACTCTAAATCAAGCAATTGATTCAAATATTCTCTTGATTCTTCTTTCCATTTTTCTTCATCAAACATCAATTTGACTTCTTGCTCCACCTGCCCATAAAGATTGGTAAAGAATGGGGAGATCTGAATTTTAGGCTTCTCACATATCTTTTTCAGAAAAGTTGAGAGAATTCTTACACTGCATTTAGAGGAAGGACCGCAAAGAAATGGTTTAAAATACTTGAAAAAGCGATCTAGAGGGTTATCCTCAAAACGGCTCAGGACTTCTTTTTCGGCATACTCCTGACAAAAAGCGCCTAATTCTTTCTCATCAAGAACTCGAACCAACTGTGAAAGCATGCCTCGAACCTCTTCCGAATACCACCGCGGCGCTCGAGTTCTTTCCTTAGACACTGCTTCAAAAACATCAGAATTTTTGAATTCAGTAATCTGGGCAAAAAGGCTTTCTCCATAGTGGTAGCCACTACTCCTTCTCAACCCTTCAGCCACCTCTCGCCCTCCCTGGCTCGAAAATGCTCGAGAAAACCACGAATCCCAGGCTTGAAATGTTTTGAGCACGTCCCCTTTCTTCCAAGTACCCACCTCAAAACCAAGCCAGAATAAGATATTCACTCCGCGAGAAAGCGCTACCTCATGCAAAGGATGAAAAACCGCATCAAGAATAGGAGTTTGAGGCTCAGGGAACAATTCTTTAATACTGTTGAGGTCTTGCTCCGAGTGCTTAAATTCCTCAAAACCTTGAACCTCCATCTCTTGCGTCATCGACGTTGCTAAGAGAAGGGCTACTTTTTCCACATAGATTTGTTCTAAAAGATCAGGAAATCGGCTCTTATAATAGGGACCATAAC
>PMZB01000054.1 GCA_003170575.1 Chlamydiia bacterium
ATAGTTTTTGCAGTCCACGAGATTGCTTTGCCAATAGGTGTAAGCACTTTTGAATAGATAAAATCTGCTGTCCATGAAATCGCCCCGCCAATAGGTACGAGAATATGTTCCCACACGGCCTTTGGGATTGTAATGAACAGAGTTTCCGCAGTCCACGAGATTGCCTTGCCAATAGGTGTAAGCACTTTTGAATAGATAAAATCTGCTGTCCATGAAATCGCCCGGCCAATGGGAGCAAGAATGTGCTCCCACACAGCTTTAGGGATTGTAATGAACAGAGTTTCCGCAGTCCACGAGATTGCTTTGCCGATAGGTGTAAGCACTTTTGAATGGATAAATTCTGCTGTTCGCGAAATCGCCCGGCCAATGGGTACGAGAATATGTTCCCATACAGCCTTTGGGATTGTAATGAACAGAGTTTCTGCGGTCCACGAGATTGCTTTGCCGATAGGTGTAAGCACTTTTGAATGGATAAATTCTGCTGTCCTCAAAATCGCATGGCCTATGGGGATAAGAATATGCTTCCACACAGCCTGAGGGATTGTGCGCACCAGCATTTCCACTGTCCACGAGATTGCTTTGCCGATAGGTGTAAGCACTTTTGAATAGATAAATTCTGCTGTTCGCGAAATTGCTTTGCCTATAGGTATAAGAACATGTTCCCACACAGCCTGAGGGATTGTAATGAAAAGCGTTTCGAGTGTCCAAGAGATCGCTTTGCCAATGGGGGTAAGGATTTTATTGTAAATTTGCTTGGCTAACTGCTCTATGGCGTGGCCTATAGGTATAAGAATGTGTTCCCACACGGCCTGAGGGATTGTAATGAAAAGAGTTTCGACAGCCCAGTTAATTTTTCTCCCGATAGGAACAAGGATATTGTAATAAAACTTTTTTGCTATAGAAGCTATTCCTTCCGCTATTGGTTTTATCACATGATTCCAGGCTGCCACTGAAATTTCCGGGCTTTTCCAAGCCAATACCAAGGGTGAGATAAGGACTCCTATAGCCACAACACCAGCCTTTTTCAATGTCCCATAATTTTTCCATGCAAGATCAATCGCTTCTGCTGACGACAGAGGAGTTGAAGGCGATGGAATTGCCTGTATATTCTCCATAATTTACCCGCATTTTTGAGGTTAGCCTAGCCTGTGTTTACAAGTTAGGAGGCATCATCTGACGCTTGCCTTCCTTGCACATACGTGTGGATGGGCTTGGCGGTTTACGGTTGGGTAATACAGCCAAACTCATCCACACGTCTGTGACAAGGAATGCAAGCATCATCTGAAGCCTCGTAACTTGTAAACTCAGGCTAGTTGTTAAACAAATTGTTTTTTCAGTCAACAAAATTACTTACTTTTCTGATCAAGATCCCAGTGAGTTGAATGAGAATACATGTCTCGGCGCTCTAAATGTACATTATACACATCCAAATCAGCTCTCCCCTTCCCTCATCAGTTGGTTGGAAAAAGGAGAACGGCAGGATGCTTGGCAAGTAGTGCTCCTTGCTTAAAATTCTAATTCAAAAAGTTCGCTTTGCCCGCTTCTGCGGCGGGATTGTAGGGAAAGAGAAGAAAAGGATGGAAGCGAGAGGGTGTTTTTTCTGCTCTCAATAAAGACTGTTCCCCCCTTTTCTATAAGTTTACTTTGATCCAAAGCTATCAAGACCTCTTGAAAAAAGGGGGTGTCTACTAAGTCATAGGGGGGGTCAATGTAAACAAAGGAAAAAGGCTGGGAAAGCTTTTTTATTGCGCTGATGACATCTCCTGGAAAAACGGTGCATACGTTCTTGAGGCCAAGGTTTTCAATGTTTTGGTGTAAGGCTGAAACCAGGGCTTTTTCCTTTTCCACAAATGTACAGTGAGCTGCTCCTCGGCTTATTGCCTCAAACCCCATGGCACCGCTTCCTGCGAAAAGATCTAACATATGCGCGCCTTCAAGCCCTTGCTGGCATATATTGAATACTTGCATGCGCAGCTTTGACGTTGTGGGCCTAAAATCTTGGTTTTTAGGGAGAACGAGTTCTTTTTGTCGCAGAGTGCCGGAAAAGATTCGCATAGGTTAGTAGATCCCCTTGAGACTTGGTTGATACGCGCCATAATGCTCGATGAGCTCTTCTGCTAGAAGCGGCTGCACTTGGCGTAGCTGTTCATACAGCTCAAGCCCCTTCGCATTTTTCCCTTGAGAAAAGTACAGGATGCCAAGTCGTAAACAGGCTTGGTGGTCATCTGGGCACAGGCGCAAAATTGCTTCACACTCTTCAATCTCTTTTTCCGGCATCTTGAGCTCTTTATAACTAATTGCCAGTTGATCATGCACCCAGAGCTCGTCCGGAGCAAATGCTTGGAGAATGTTGAGCTCTTCTAATGCATTTTTCGAGCTTATTTCGGCCTTAAGCTCTAAAGTTGCTCGGGCACTGGAAGTGAGAAAAATTCCAGGCCATGGAAGAAATGGCTTTGCTTTTATTGGCTCCAGATAGTGGTGTGAAAGCATTACATACAGATTTGCAAGATGGGCATGGAGGGGAAGATTTGTCGGATCTTTTTTAATTTGTTGAATATGTTCATCGCCTGAAGCGAGAAAAAATACCTCGCCAAGGGTGTGTAAAGGGGTCCAGGTGATGAAGGTGAGCACTCTATTTAAAAATTTCTCGAAAAATTTTGGGAAAAAGGATGTGTGGACGAGGTTTACTGGCAGATAATGTGTGGCAAGAGCAAGCCTGGAAAAAAGCTCTGCTCTTTCATCTGCTTCCATGGATTCTTTTTTGGCTTTTTCTTCAATCTTGTTTTTTACCTCTAGCGCCTTTTGAAAGAGAGATTCTTTAAGATACAGACGTGTCACATAAAAAAGAAACACAAGCAACATGATTGAGGCAAGCGAGATTGCGACAACTGCATCCACTGTAAAAATTAACCCCACAAGGGCAAGAAGAAGCATAAAGCAAATAAGGCCGAGGATTATGCCCTTTGCAAAAAATGTCTTCTGCACCTGCTTCTTGAATGGGTCAATTAACTCAAGGAAAGGATCAACAGAAATGGATTTCATTGTTTTTCTCATCATGAAGATTCAATAGTGCTCGGAACCAGAATTTCTGGTGGAGCTCCTTCTTTTTCTAATGGCACAAACCCCCCTCTTTTTTCCAGTCCTTTAAGCTCTTCGAAGTAAAAAATAAGCAGTCCAATGAAAACGACAGCCAGGGAAACAAAAAACCAGACAGTCACAACCTCCCCGTGAAAGATCCACCCAAAAAGCGCTGTGAAAAGGGGTGCGGAAAGGCCTGCAAAGGACATAAATGTTGTAGAGAACTTCCTGAGGAGCCTTCCATACAAGTTATAACAGATGATATTTGAGACAATAATCAGAAAAAGCGTACTTTTAATCCACACAGGGTAATTACTTACTGGGACAGGAGTCCAATCTTCAAAAAAGGCGGATTGGATAAGGGCAAGAGTGCCTCCAAGCAGCATTGAGTAGCCATTTGCAACTGAAGGAGGGCAGCCATTTTGATGTACAAGCTGTTTGAGCAAGATCCAGCCGATAACAGAGAAAAGCACAGCTCCCAACACCGAAAGTTCGGCAAGAGTGAGAAAGCCAAACCCTGTTGTGAGCAGTTCTGCACCATTGTGGATCTCAAGCATAGGCACAAATCCGGCAAACCCTATGATCAGCCCAAGCCATTTCCTGCTCGTTAATTTTTCATGAAGCATAAAGTAAGACATAAACGCTGTGAGAAAAGGAGAAAGGCTATACAGAAAGCAGGTTTTAAAAGAGGTTAAGTATTTAAGGCCCCATAACTCTAAAACATTTGTGAGGTAGATATTAAATATGCCAAGCAGCACAACCCTAATGATAGAATTTCTAGTAAGATACAGCGATCCCCTATTTCTCCACAGAGCATACCCAAGCATGAGAATCCCTGCTGCCGCCATCCTGCTTCCTACAAGAAAGAAGGGAGCAGCATAATACAGAGCCCCCTTGGCTACCGTGAAAACACTTGCAAACAGGGCATATAATGTGAAAACAAGCAGCATGACGACCTCTTTTAAGATATAAGTATATCAGAATATTTTTTTAACTCAAGACTGATATCTTGTAGGGGCATTGAAAAG
>PMZB01000077.1 GCA_003170575.1 Chlamydiia bacterium
ATTTTCTAACGTTAGTTTTCCTTATTCAGTTGGTGCTTTAGAAGCTGGGGACCCGCCTTCCCAACAAGTAGAGCCAATGGAAGTGGAACAGGAGCCGATCCAACAAGAAACCTGGAAAAGAGAGCGAAATGAAATAGCAGAAAGCCAAACACCAGAAGAGGACTACTTAAGCCCCCCTGAGGAAAAAAGAGCAAGGGCAGAATCGGATGATTCTATGGGAATTAGGGAAAGCGTGTTCATTGAGCAAGAGGTGAGCTGTTTTGGGGGGGTGTTGGGCATTCTTTCAGATACAAAGATCTTTTTTCTCTATCAAAGAGCGTTTGGAAATCGTCTCTGCGTCAATCCAAAAGCAATTAAAGAGAGAGAAAGGTTCATAAAAGAGAGCAAGATCATTCAGCTAGCTGACATCGATAGCATGATTCAGCGGGCGTATCATCAACTGCTCCTCATTCAAAGTGGATGGAACGCCCTGCCAGCGGAACTGAGGGGCAAATTTGGAAATATTGATTCTTCAAAGATTCTTAACAGCGTTGAATCTTGCACATCAGCTCTCTTGGCTATACTTGATTGGAACCTACGCATATTAGGAATAAGAATCTATCAGGAATTCATCCCTTATGAATCATCCCATGACTTGAATGTGAATGCGAATGAAATGAACGCGAAGTTGGAGCGTCAACGCAACGAGTTCACGGAGTTAGATCTTTGTGATGCTGGATTAACACGCCTTCCTCCCGTGGTAACAAAATTTAGGAACCTTAGATACTTAGATCTTAGCTGGAATCCTCATATAGGCGTACCTGAGCCGATTGTGGAGCTTTCCGAATTGAAAACTCTCCTTATTGCGGGTTGCGCACCCAATGAAATTCCTTCATGGGTTTTTAAGCTTAGGAGCTTGACTCAGCTTGACGTTGAGGGTAACCAGATCAAATTCTTGCCACGCGAGCTTGAAGAGCTTACTCTATTAACCGATTTGGATATCTCCCACAACCCGATTACCACAATTTTTTTTGATGTGGATAAAATGAGATATTTACAGAGTGTATATATATCGATAGATCAATTCACTATGCTACCTTTTCTATTCCTAAGTAAAGTAGGGGCAAAACTAAAGATAGTAGACGGCAAGGGCCAACCCATTAAAAAATATAGGCTGTAAAATGAGCACAATAGCTTTACAACCATCTATGGCCTCTCTTTCTCTTGTGGGAGGAGATGAGAGGGTAAAATTTTCCTTTGTTGATACTTTCCGATTGGAAATTAAAGAAAGAACCTTTGAGGTCAAGAGTCAATATGCGAGCAACAAAACGTTTTTAAGGGATAAGATCGCAGATTTAAACACAAAGGATCTTTCCTCTCTAACCACCAGAGATCGTAGGGCATTTTTTTATTCCTTAAATGCTTGTGTATCTTTGCTGAAATCAGTTCAAAATGAAATTCATACTAACAAGTTGCATGGAGCTGTCGGAATACTACAACGCATATTGGGATGGTTGAAAAATCGATTTCTTCGGCCGCCTTGTCTTGAAGATCTCATTCGGTCTATTAATACTTTAGCAGCTACGAGCGGTGAGCATTTCAGGGTCCACACGCAAGCAACAGGGCGATTTCGCGAGATAGTCAAGGAGTTAAAAACCATTGCTAAGGGGAGCACAGTCCCTGGGGCTCGAATTCTCTATGAGCCTCATTGGAAAGAAGTTACCGGCCTTAACTTAATGATCGATGGAAAACTCTATAGTGGAAGAATAAACCTGCATCATTTCCATGCTCATGGCACGAATTATTGGGAGAAGTGGAAAACCGGAGTCAATGAAAGGGGAGTTCCTTATATCAATTTGTACTCTTCTGAGAGTTTTTTGAATGAAGTTGTCATCCCTGGATTAGACAAAGAGAAAAAGGCCGAATTAATAGAGGCATGTAGCAGAATCGTAGAATTTTACACCCCAGAAGAGCTCTTCCCTCTTGAAGTTTTTTTTGATAGGGACGGCAAGGCATGTACTTGTGATGGAAGATTAAATGCTTGGACCAAACAGATTGCTGATGCCCATAAAAGCGGAAAAAAAGTGGAGATAACTTTTCGAACGTTTTTGAAGACTCAACCGATTCCTACTGAAAAAGGTTTGATTCCAATTGAGCAAACGGAAGATCAATTTATGTATGTGCTGACAACCGAGGGAAAGCTATATTTCCAGAAAGAACAGAAAGGAAGGGCGCAACACGTCGGTTTATCAGGTGGACAAGCCATTTTAGCTGCAGGCGAACTTCAGTTAAACCCTGATAGCACAATTGCAATGGTAAATTCCTTCAGTGGGCATTATGCGCCCCAAAACACCCAAATGGTTTCCATGTTGCGATTTTTGGGTGCTAACAGGGTAGATATAGACAAACTAACCGTAAGGTGCGGCTCTCCACATAACTTTAAGCTCATGAGCCCTGAGAAGGGAAAGTTGATAACCGCTTGGGTTGCGACCGAACAAGTCACATTAAAAAAATAACAGTTATTTCACAAACAGCCAGTGGCCTTTGGGATTTTGGGCTTGTTTTTTTGTACTCTGATTCATCCCTTGAATTTTTGCATCAATTTGCTTTTCAAGCTCTTCCCGTTTTTTTTGTAAAAATTCCCAAGTTTCTGGAGAAAATCGCTTTGGATCATTTAAGAAGCGAGAAAGATCTTCTGGACTAATGCCAAGAGATTGAAAAAGCTGTCTATTTTGTTCAGCCATCTCGGCCTCTTTTTCTTTATTTTTTGAAACTATGTCTTCTTCCATCAGACACCTCCTAGCCTAAAAATATTTATTATAAGATACCATACTCTAG
>PMZB01000109.1 GCA_003170575.1 Chlamydiia bacterium
TCTCCAAACATACTGTGATCAAATGGATTGTTTTAAAATCTATCTTCTAAAAAAAGAAGTTAATGAATTCATTGATCCATCTGAAGATTTTGTTAAAAAAGTGATTGGTTCTTTTGAGGCTGGCAATTTCGAAGTGTTTGAGAAAATGCTGATCACAACACAGAAAGCTATTGTACGAAACAGAGAGCTTGAGAAGCGGATTGCAAACACTGAGCTTCCAGCTGTGACAACGATAAACTTTAGAGACCTGCCCTGGGTGAATACGGAGGATGAGCTGTTTGAGCGGCTTCGGGCTATTCGGGCTTTACAGGTTGATGTGGCCTCTAAATTAGGCGTAGAGATGTATCAGACTGCGCTTCAACGCTTAGAAAAAAGAAAAACCAAATATGAGGAAGGGCGGGAAGTAAAGGATCCATCTATTTTTAAGAAGGTAGTATCTACCTTTGTTATGAAAGCATTTGCCGAGGCACTTGATTCAGAAAGCGCTTATTTCACGCCCGCGGAAGCAATGCAGCTTCTTATCAACATGCAGCAGAGGCTTGTTGGGATCGGCGTTATTTTAAGGGATGATGTGAATGGGTTTTCGGTAGTATCCATTGTGGAAGGAGGGCCTGCCGCTCAGCAGGGAGGGCTTCAACTGGGGGACAAGGTGGTAGCTGTGAATAGCGAGTCTGTTATCGGATATGACCTTATAGATGTTGTTGAGCTTGTACGGGGAGAACCAGATACATCTCTCACTTTAAAAGTTCTTCGCAAGGATTCGCCGGTTCTTGTAGATGTGCCTCTCAAAAGAGGAAAAGTTGTTGTGCAGAACCAGAGATATGGGACCAAGGTCGAGCCATTTCAGGATGGGGTAGTTGCCTGCCTGACGCTCCATTCCTTTTACCAAGATGAGGAAACTTCATCTTATTCAGACTTATTAGCTGCTCTTGAAAAGCTTCAAAAAGATTACTTTGTTAAAGGTGTCGTGTTAGATCTTCGATATAATCCAGGAGGGCTTCTGACGCAGGCAGTAGCTGTAGCAGGACTTTTTATAGACAAAGGGGTAGTCGTCTCGATTCAAGATGGGGATAAAAATGTCTGTTACATGAGAAATCTTACAAGCAAAAAAGCTTGGACAGGACCGCTTGTTATTCTGACGAATCGGGCAAGTGCTTCTGCTTCAGAGATAGTTGCGGGCACACTCCAAGATTGGGGGCGAGCTATCATCGTTGGGGATGATCGATCCTTTGGCAAGGGCTCATTTCAACTATTCACTCTTTGTCCTGATGGCGTTGCAGTACCAAACCCTGAAGGGGAGTATAAAATTACCCAAGGAAGATATTACACGGTCTCTGGAAAAACCCCGCAGCTTGTCGGGGTTTTATCTGATATAGTTATCCCTGGGGACGTATCAGCCTCAGAAATTGGGGAGCAATTCTCAAAATTCCCCTTACCTGGAGATGCCATTGCCCCTCATTTTGAAGATGCGTTTTCGGATGTTTCCTACTATCACAGACAGCTTCTTCAGCGCCTGTATGCGAGTGGGCGAGAAGTAAAAACGAACACTTGGACAAAGTATCTTCCTGAGCTTAAGCGCATGGCTGAGGAACGATTGGCAAAAAGTGATGCATATAAAAATTATTTGGCTGAGATCAAAAAGAATGCCACTCTAGGTGAAAAATTATCCCCAAAGGACTTGCAGCTCGAAGAAACCATGAACGTGCTCAAAGATTTTGTGGACATGGCGAAGGAACAGAAAGTTACGGCAAATGCTGGACGGTGAAAAAACAGGTAGAGAATTCCTGTTCTTTTTATTTTAAGCTTTGCTAGAAAAATTTTATTTGCTAAACCAAGATTTAAAATAAACGGGAGGTAAGAATGCTTACAATTAACGGAAGTTTTCAAAATAACAACTTTGTTTGCGATACTGGTCATACAATCGAAAAATATGAGGAAGGAGTTTGGGCGGGGATTAAACAATTTTTTTGGAGAGATTCTGTTTGGACAGAAGTCCAGGATAAAACAACAGGGAAACATTACATATATGTACCTTTGTCCGAAGTTAATCGAATTGCCGGCCGTGATTTGGGAAAAAAGAAAGTAGGGAAAGTTTTTGCTCAGATATTGTACACGATACAAATGGGAGGGACTACACGACCAATTGTTCCTTCTACGTATACTGAGTTCGGAGAAAGCAAGGGCAATATTGACTTAGGCATTTTCAAAGAACTGCGCGCTATCCCTGGCACAGATCTCTTTGTGCGTAGCAGAGTCGATAATTACTATTCTATATGGTTTCAAATAGAGAAGAAGGGCAAACGAGTAGGCCAGGTTCAGTTGGAATTTCTGTTTTTCAAAGGTGGAGAATATAGTAGCCAATACCGCGATCACGCTTTGCCCGCAGATTCTTTATATCTTTTTGATAATAGGTCTCATGGGAATTATATTAGAATATTAGAGCACGAATTTTTAGGTGAGACAGAAGAGGAAAGAGAACAAGTTGCCAAAGCTCTGCTGCAAACGGTAATGGAATTTGGAAATCTGAACCACGTAGATGGTAGGGTTTGTATGAGTGTTGGTGGTGGCGAAGAGGTAATATTATACAGGCAGGGGGTGAGGTGTGAGCGTGAAGACCTCAATTCCTGTATTGCAAAATGGTCAGATGACAATGATCTAAAGGATCATGGAGGGTTCACGATGTTTGTCACGAGAGAGTGCGCCGAAAAGTTCAATAAACTCATCACTGAACATCCAATTTATCAAGCTCATTCTGGGTAAGAGCTTAGGGACAAAGAATAATAAGTTAACCAATTCTTGTCTGGCTGCTCGAATATTGATCTGTTGACGATCGTTCCAAAGTCCGTAAAAAAGCTACGAACGAAAGTCACGATCGTCAATCTCAACGGTCTTGGCTCTCGAATCGGTTAACTTATTTTTCTTTGTCCCTGAGGACTTTGGCAACTGTTCCGGGAGGCGGTTGGTACCAGCCTGGATCTTGATAGGAGCTCAGGTTTTCTCTCACTTTCAGCACAGTAAACATTCCGCCCATCTCTATAAGGCCATAGGGACCGGGAGAGCCCATTTTAAGATAGTTTGGAGGCCCTTCCATCGAATGTGTCATTTCAGCCATATCCCACATTCCGTTTTCCCCTCCTGCCATATAGTCTGGGAGAAGTTTTTTGATTTTCTTTTCTATAGTGTTTTGGTTGACGCCTAGCAAGTTGGGCAGATCGTGTTCCATCCCATTCATCACGTGATGTGCTTTGTGGCAGTGTAGAGCCCAGTCCCCTTCATTGTCTGCTATAAATTCAATGTCTCTGGTATCGCCTACAGGCACGTTTATAGTTACACTCTCATATTGTGCCGAGGGTTTGAGGCGTTTTGCGCCAAGACCTGTCACGGAAAATTCGTATCCGTGCAGATGAATGGGGTGTGAATCCATGCTCAAATTAGCCAGGCGGATTCGGACCTTTTCTCCCTTCTTTACAACGAGTGGCTCACTTGCCGGCCAGACTGTGCTATTAAACGTAAAATAATTAAAATCCAGCATCACAAGAGGATCTGGAGTTTTTCCGCCAATCGGAATAAACCATTCATTGAGCATAATGGCAAAGTCCCGGTCTACCTTCTCTTCGTCCGTAGGGTCCTTTGGGTGGATGATGAAAAATCCCACCATTCCCATGGCAATCTGTGTCATCTCATCAAAGTGTGGGTGATACATATGTGTACCGCTCTGGTTGAGCGTAAACTCATACATACCTGTGTCATTTGGTTGAATTGGAGGTTGGGTAAGTCCTGCCACTCCATCCATCCCATTAGGTAAGCGAATGCCGTGCCAGTGAATTGTGGTTGGTTCCTGGAGGTGATTGGTAACGTAAATCCGTACTCTGTCTCCTTCAACGACTTCGATAGTGGGCCCAGGGGTCTGTCCATTATACCCCCAACAGTTGACCTTCATTCCTGGAGCAAATTCCCGCTCTACAGGCTCTGCTATTAGGTGAAATACTTTAATACCATCTTCCATGGTCCAGGCAAGGGTACTTCCATTTGGTGTGATAACTGGTTGGTAACCAAATAGTGGTATCCAAAGGCTTGTCATAAGTAAAAGTAGTTTTTTCATGTCTTTTGCTCCATCTGCCCTCCCACCGCTCTTTCAAGGGCAACATGCGAAAGCTTATAGTCTTTTAATGCGGAAATATGCTCTATCTGAAGAGCAAGCTCCTGTTTTTTTGCGTCCAAAAGCTGGTACACTCCAAGAGCCATACCGTTGTAAAACCTCTGCGACATTGAAATGATCTTTTGGTGTAGCGGAAGAAGCTTTTCTTGATATGTTTCTACAATCCTACGGGTAATTTGAACCTCCTCTTTTGCGGCTGCTACCTCTTGCGTAATACGTATTTTTAATGCATGAAGTGCTGCAAGTTTTTGCCTATGAAGGGCCTGTAAACGAGCCCTATCTGCCTGGCCATAGTTAAAAAGAGGAAATGTTCCGGAAAGGGTAGGCCCAATCACAAAAGAGCCTTCAGCATCGTTTTCCATGGATACGCCGGCGCCCTCATTTATATGCGTCCACCATCCAGTCAATCCGACCATTCGATCAAGATGTTTCAACTCCCATCGTGTTTGTTCAAGATCAAGGCGCTTTTCCATGGCAAGAGCCTCTAAGTCTTCTATTTGTGGTTCAATTTCTGGAAGTGAGAGAGGGCAATCTTGTAGCGCCCAAACCCGTCCTTGAGGTAACCCAAGTAAAATAGCCATCTCTTTTTTTTGGGAAGTCTCTTGTAGTTCCATTTTCGAAAGTGTAAGGCGAGCTTCCCAAAGCTGGCTTTCTCTGCGATCCATCTCAAGACTTGAAATGTTTCCCTTCTCATTTTGTGCTTGAGAAAGAATAGTTGCTGCTTCACATGCCTCGACAATCTCTTTTAGGACAGGTATTTTCTTTTGTGTGGCAAGAAGAGAACAATATGTTTCTTCTACTTCAAAGGCAAGGCGAAGTATTTCCTGACTTATTTTAAGCTGTGCCTCTTCTACTTGTGCTGCAGCTACCTTTTGCCGAAGAGGAATACGAAAAATATCAAGGAAGCTTGTTACAACAGAAAAGGAAGCGTCTATGTGGGCTTGCGTTGGGCAGGGAAACCGAACGAACCCATCAAACATAGGATTTCCAAGGAGCCCTGCCTGTAAAAGGTCTGCTTGCGCTATCCCAAGCTCCTCAAACGCTGCTTGAATCCGCTGGTTATTCAAGAGGGCAATTTGCACCGCAGCATCAACAGTAAGAGGGGATGCAAGCAAATAGCTCACTGCATTATCGATCAGTTTTTTTGATGCTACATCTTTGTTCCAGTGGACGTCTTTGCCAAGATGGGTCGACACAGTACTTGAAACCTGTGCATCAGTTACTTCAGGAACTCTTGTGCAACTGGAGCACAGGAACACAAGAAACGTGATGCTACCTATCCAGCCCAAGCGCATGAGACTCTCCTTAACAATTTTTTTTACATTAATAAATTATGCTTTCACTATCAAGAACAAATTATGGTTGCCATTTGTCCAAAAAACATATACTACAGTAAGCGGGAATGATCTCGCCGCTTATGTGTGAGAGATGAATAAATAAACTAATTGAGGTAACCTATGGAGCTTTTATCAACTGAAATATCAAAACTTACATTAGATGCTCCTCATTCGATGACTGATGCGGAGAAAAACAGTTTATGGGTATCGATTGCCAGTGGAGACTTTTCTCGGGTGCATAAGTATCTACAGAGAGAAGTGCTTCCTCAAGAGTCAATGACAGAGGAATGTCTTGAATTAGGGGAAAGAGTTTGCGAGGTCATGATGACGTACCTGCCTACACTTCCTCAGGAAACGACTTTGAAAACCCTTGCTGAAAAGATAGACATGGCACGCGAGTTGATAAGAAAAAGGGATTTCAGTGGGACCAGTGACAAGATAGTAAATAGGTTGGTAGGACCTGAGCTTTTCGATATAACCTCTCCAATACATTATCGTGAGGCTGGACTTCGCTCTTCAGATAAGATTGGCCTTCGGCTCTACCGATATCAAAGCGATGATGAAAGAGCCAAGAATTTTAATTGTGATAGTGAATATAAAAATCATTTTGAACTTGGCCCTTCATTACCATCAGAAAAAATTGAAGTGCAATCTTTCACCGAGATTTTTTCGTCTGCAGGTGTCGCTGGGATAGAAGTTTCCGCTGCTTCAACCTGTGGGAAAAGAGGGAAAATGGAAGATACTCTTATTGCGAACACAATTCAGGTTCAAGGGAAAATAGTACCCTTCTTTGGATTATTTGATGGGCACGGCGGCGATCAACTTGCGCAATGGGTTAAAGCTAATATTACAGCCATTCTCCAAGAGCACTGCTCTCTCCCTGGAAACCCTTTGGATCAAGCAACGGCCGGTGAAATTGAAAATATTTTGACAACTCTTCCCGTAAAGGTAGAGCAAAAACTGTATCTTACAATGAAGAGATCAGGAGCAACTTTTTTATTAGCTCTTGTAATCGGGCCAAAGGTATTTGTAGTCAATGCAGGAGATAGCCGAGTTCTCATCGTAACGAAAAATAAAACAACTCAACTTACAGAAGACGCTTCTCCTCTTAAACAACCTTTTCTCGACGGAATCCGAAAGCGAGGGGGGCAAGTAAGGGCAGAGGGGCGTCTCCAGTACGGGTGTTGTTTAAGTGTTGCCCGTGCTATTGAATCAGAAAAGGAGGATGATGAGGGGATCACTCCTCGCGGGAAGGTTACTTGCTTCGATATCTCTGATGCAGAGCCCGCCACACTCATCCTCGGATGTGATGGTACTTTTGAAGCGAGCACATCTCGAAGCATTGCAGACGAGTATCGTCAACAAGGGAACCCTCAGGCTCTTGTTCAAAAAGCATTTAGTGAGGGTAGTCAGGATAATATAAGTGTGATGGTGGTAAAGTTACATGGTTCACTCCCTGTCCCGACCTATGTACCACTTCCTTTAACTGAGCCTATAACTGATAAGCAGGTTGCTCTTCTGCCACAAGAAGCGTGTTTACAACGCATTCAACCATGGGAGAATCCAGCTATACAAGATGAGTATAATATCGACGCTTCTCCCATAAAATCTCCCTCTATGTGTGATCCGCTTCCTTGCGATGCAATGAGCAGTTTTAATATTTTGACTTCTTCATTCCCTGTAGATTTCGGCCAAGAGGGGGTGGGTGCTCATCATAAGGAGGCTCAATCATTTGCGAACTTGAACCGGGTATTTGGGGCCCAAAATGAGAAGATTTATCTGTTTGGCTCCTGTTGTTTCTCAGGAAACTACTTCACAACAAGTACACTTCATGTCTTTGTACGAGGGATTATTGAAGAAGAATTTCTTCGGCTTAAGGCGCCTCTTTCAGAGGTAAATCCTCATCTTATTGAAAATATCTTATCTACTCTGTCCTCAAGAGTGGAACAAAGGAGAAGATCCTTCCTCGAAACCGCTCCATGGGGAAGCGACTTCCTAATTGGCATCCGCATCAAGAATAGCATTTGGTCTGTGAGAACTCCAGGATTTGGGGCAAGACTTCTCGTGTTGCAAGGAGAGAACACATTTCAGATGACCGAAAAAGGAAAGAAAGAGAGCTTCACGCCTCAAAAGGAGGGAGAGTTTCCTCTACCATACCGTGCGCAGGTAACAAGGCGGGTTTTGTCTCCTGATATGCCTCTCACATTTATCCTAGGTAGTGAACAGCTTTTTGAAACATGTACATCGAGGCAGATTGCAGATGAGTATCGCAAAGAGAAAACGCCTGCAGCTCTCATCCAAAAAGCCCATACCACAGGAAGCGGAGATGACCTCACAGCTTTAGTATTGGAAATGCCTTAGAGTAGGCTTAGGAGCTCTTTTCCTGGAAGGGAATCAAATAAGATCTGATGTTTATTATCTCAGATGCATATTTTTTAAAAGAGAGGAGAGAGCATTCATTTCAATTTTTTCTTTTAATGATGCAAGCATCTTTTGTTTAGCAAGATAAGCATCTCCTGCTTTTGCCATGTATACAAGGAGGCTTCTACAGAATCTTGAATTGGGTTGCCAATCATCATTATAGGCTTCTGGATGCCACTCTATTCCAAGAATTGGAGCGCCGGATGTTAATTCAAATCCTTCTATCACATCAGCTTCTGGTGCCTTTCCTTTAGGGGTGTTTTCTCCGGGTGGAAGCGAGGTGGCATTCACTTGCAAAATATCTCGAAAATGAGGAGCGCCTTTCTTCATGAGTGTTTCTTCAGTGCGAGGAAGAGAATATTTGCTTGGAGCTTTCCAGTGAACACTATTCACAAGTAGATGAAGATCTGGGTGAATTTGTTGTAGGGAAGCAGATTGCTTTTTATATGCTTGCCAACTATCTGTCGCCATTCCGGCTAGCATAGAATGTGAGGGGATGGAGACAGAATGCATTTGTACGTTATGCCCAATAGATCCGTCATTGTTAATAGTTGGCATCTGGCGCCATGCATGGTCTTTAACAGGAGTAGTACCATCGAAGACCAAATCTGCTGTTTCCTCTTTTATTCTGAATTGTACGATAGCGTTGAATACATTCCATATTTGCCAAGAGCCTGCGCAAATTCCCAGGACGGGCCGCCCTCTTTTGAAAGCATCACGTAAAAGAAGACGTTCGTGCAAATTTCTGATTTCAAGCATGTCTGCTCTTTTTGTTTCACTTTCTCTTGCATGCCCCGGGATTACTAATAAGCCAACCGAATCTGTTGGTTGAGATACTCTAGGTATTCTTTTCCCTTCTTCACTGAAAGGACCGAACCAAAGGTTATGAGTTGTGCCCGTTTTTATGAAGGATACAAGTGCTTGCGTGGTCATCTGAGGAGGCAGTGAAACAACAGTCTCTTGGAATGTTGCTCTCTGAATTGTGTAATGGTCATAAAATGGCCCGTTACCATTTCCTTCATCACGGTATGATATTTCAATAGGGGCTGGTGTAAGAGGAGAACGAGGTAAATGATAATCTAAAACCGCCATATACTTCTTTAATCTTTTTATGTTAAATCATGTCATTGTCTCATAATTCAGTCAATGGATATCTTAGTGCATATTTTTTTCACTAGACATGAA
>PMZB01000108.1 GCA_003170575.1 Chlamydiia bacterium
ACATATCCGCCAAAGGGGATCCAGCAAATGTTGATGCGCACACCTTTATGCAAAAAGGAAAACACTGGGCGGCCGTAGCCGATGCCAAACACCTCAACACGCATGCCAGCACGACGGGCCATCAAATAATGGCCTAACTCATGGATGAGGACTAAGAACCCTAAGCCAATGAGGCTCAAGAAAAACGAGACAAGACCATCAATCATCTTGGATCAAAAGCTCCTTCGAAAGAGAGGCGTGAGAGGGACTGATACATATATGCAGTCCCTCGTACAGTACAACGTCGATTATGACAAACCTCTCCTTTTCGTAACAGATGAGATACCTTTTGTCTCTTTCCGTTCACCAAGCACTCAAGGTTGGCTTCTAGAATTTTTACCTCAACCTCACCCTTATGAACTCTCGCAGCTGTTTGATTATACAATCCGCCTCTTGAAGTTTGGATTCTGCTACCGCCAACAGCATATCCATGAGCGCCGGATTACCAAAAACGTTTTTCTCTTCTCGAAGACCTCTAAAGTTGGAATAGGAGCCAACAAGCTCAATCAAGGCATCTTTACCATCGAAAGACTCGCATGACATCTGCTTAAAAAATGCGAGCACCTGCAAAGCTTGCGAGGGGGACCAGTCTCGAGTCATCTCTTTCGTTCTAACGGATCGAAAATATTGCGATACAGCTACCATCCCATCTTCGAGAAGGCCTTCGGAAATAATCTTTTCAAACGTATCTTGTCCCTTTATTGAAAACATCCCTTGAACGTAATCGCTGCAAAAAAGCATAAGAATATTTTTGTTCACCGAGATGGAGCCAGATAAACCTTCGATTTCTACACACTCCGATTTTGTGTCTGCAATTTCAGCACAAAAACGACACAGGATTTCCTTCAAGTATAGTTTCTGATCTTCAGTAAAGAGAGGCGCTTTTGAGTGAACATGAATTCGAATCGCGCTTGTGATGAGGGCATAGAGTCGATGTGAATCCTTTGCGAGGATCAAAGGACATTCAACCTAGATTCGGCAGTTGAAATGGCACATCTGCGCTGACCTTTGGCCGTGGGCGCGTTTTTGAGGAAACTCGGCTCACCGACTATAGATCCCGTCAAATGAATTGATAGACAGGAAAAAATCTCGTGGTATAATGAAGAGCTTTTTTGTACAATAGGATCAGTTTTCACACCGGGCTCAAAATGTCGCATCCACGTGGTAAATCTTTTACTCCAGAAGAGAAAAAATTCATTGTTTCGATAAAACAATATTTTGATCGAAATAAATCTAAGTTACCCTCCGAGGAACTCAGCGTGCAAATGACCGCGGATGCGTTGGGTATTGGAGTAGCGACGGTCAATAGAATAATGGCGAGCTACCAAAAAGATCCTCAAAGCCTCACCGCCCTACCGAAGCCTAAGGGTTGTCCTGAGTACGCTATAAATTCTTCGCATCAAGAAATGGTTCGTTCTTACATTCGAAGTGCAAACGCTGAAGGTAAGTATATCACAGTTGAGGCTATCCTGAGTTTTCTTCAAGAGCGGTCTCCTGAAGAGTTTAGCGAAAGAACCCTAGCACGCACCTTAGATAGATGGGGTTTTGAATTCGGGAAAGGTATACGTACACAACACCTGAAGGAGAAAGATTATATAATTGCGGCTCGACAACGGTATTTGAGAAAGATGAGGAATAACCGAGCCTCTGATTCTCAGATTGCAACCATTCGCCCAGAAGTCTATTTGGATGAGTCTTATGTTAACAAAAATCACAGCAATGATTTTACTTGGTATTCAACTGAAGATGGGCCGTGGATACAGAAACCAACAGGTAATGGAGAGCGGTTTGTTATTGTAAATGCGATTACACAAGATGGTTGGGTCCCGGGAGCTAGGTTAATTTTTAAAAGCTCTAGGAAAACAGGCGATTATCACGGACAAATGAATTGGGAGCTTTTTCGCAAATGGTTCACCGACCAACTGCTTCCCAATATACCTGCAAACTCAATAATCATAATGGACAACGCCGCCTACCATAACATACTTTCCGAAAATTCAGCGCCAACGTCAGGATGTTCCAAGGAGAGGATTTTGAATTGGCTTGCCCTTAACAAAATCCCTTGCGCCCCCGATTGCCTCAAAGCCGAGTTAATAGAGATTATTAATAAAATAGCGCCTGAGCCAACGTATGAAATTGACGAAATAGCGCGACGACAGGGCCATGAGGTTTTTAGAACTCCTCCTTACCATCCAGAATTACAGCCCATAGAAATCTGCTGGGGTGTTCTTAAAAATGAAATTGCAAAGAATTGTGATTTCACAATGAAAAATCTGGAAATCCAATTGGGAAGCGCTTTTACCAAAGTTACTGGCGAAACGTGTCGTAAAATCATCAAAAGGGTGCGGAAGGTCGAGAATCAATTTTGGGAGGAGGATGCAAAAATGGAAAGGAAGCTTGGTGTGTAGATGCTAAATCATCCGTTTTTTTGGTGAAAAAGGGGTTTGTGATATATTGAGAGCCAATAATTTCGTTCGCAAATATTTATGTTTTTT
>PMZB01000137.1 GCA_003170575.1 Chlamydiia bacterium
CCTTAATTCCATCCCTCCGGCTCAACAAAAGAAGCAAGCCACTCTCTAAGTTGAGGAAGAGAAAACCTTTGTTTTGCATCCGGATTGAGCAACTCTAAACACATTTGGTAAAGAGATCTCTTTAAATATGACGGCTCGGTAGAAATCTGCAAATGCAAATCACAACAAATAGCCTTTATTTCAGTTTCGTGCAATGATCGAGCATCTAGTTCATTCATTTTTCCACAAAAGCAGGATTCCGCGCTCTTACCAAAGTTAGGATTTTCTTGACAGAGCAATTCATAGAGGCAATAGCCCAAAGCCCATGATTCGCTGCCCAGCAAAATGTGAAGCTCTGCATCGTGTTTTCCTAAAAGCTCAGGATCTGTTGCGCGCAGGAAAGGATAATAGCCTCTGCTTAAAGGACATGGAATTGCCTCTGACGCAGGCTGGCTAGAAAAATCAGAAGTATTCCATCTGGCATCCAACTTACCATCAGCCAAACGACGCCATATAATATTTTCTTTCCTTATACACCCATGTAACCGTTGATCCTTATGTAACAGACTTAAGTGACAAACTAATTGGTAAATAACTTTAAGTTGATCCTCATCAGAGAATTTCCGAAAAGTCAAAACATCGCAAGGCAAATAAATATCCTCTATTGCACATGCCTTGACCACAGAGACGTCTCCCAGAACACTTTTGGAATACTGAAATGCGCAATATAGTTGAGGATAACAGTCATACCGATTATTCAATCCAAGCCGTTTAGTAAAAGAAATATCATAGTAGTTAGTGAGGTGCATAATAGTCCTCTTATCCTGTCCGTGATATGTCAAACTGACTTTCCACGCAATTCTCATACATTCCTTGTTGTAATCAAATGGCACGGCAAGACCAGCATACTCTTTTGTATGAGTACTTAGATCAATTCTCTTTCCAAACTTCTTAATTAAGAGATAGAAAAATTTATTTAATGGATCCACCACAAATGTTGGAGGAGCATCTTTACTTCGTCTTTTCCAAAAATATGCTCGGTATAGAGGTAAAGACTCAAGTATCTGCTCAAAAATCTCAGACAATAGGAGGGCGGATTGCTTCTCAAGGCAATCTTTACAACCTGAAAAAATCTGCGCTCGTCTTAAGTTGAATTTTTGAGAAATTGGACTCTCATCGAGTAGCTGATTAGGCGCAACTTTTATCCATGTCTTATGAATCCTACTGGATAAAAGTCCCCTATCTGCACAATCAGATACAGGAGAACAAATTTTGTCATAGGGAATGCCTGAAAATGAATATAAATCACTAAGAGAGCACTCCTCTCCTTGAATTAAAGGTATGTACATCGGCTATTACTTTTATATTATTAAACAACATAAAAAGATAATACCTTTATTCCGACTTAAAAGCAATTTAAATTTTTACTAACCACCAGCCGCAATCGGATCTTCCATTCTGATAGTATAAAAATTCCTCAAGTGCCCGAATTTTTCTTCTTGCTTTTCTACAGTCATGCCTAGTTTTTCAAGGATTCTACAGCTCCACAGATTGTCCTGTCTTGAGGTAGCTGTGATCTTCGTGAGACGCTTGTGGTCTAGCATGTAATTTCGCTTTATGAGTTCTGGAGCATAGTCTTTTACCATAGCAGACGCAATCTCCGAGCCAAAACCCTTATGCCAAAAGCGTCTGTGGAAAAGATATGCTAGTTCCGAAACACCAGACACATCCCCATGTCCTAAAACAACGTGGCCTATAAATCTGTTACGCTTATCAAAAACAGCAAACCCTGAATATGGATCGTTTTCACTCCACCGTTTAACATACGAGTCAATCCGTTTCCTCACATCAGCTTTTTTCTGAAGATTTCCAGTGCCATACTTTTCCATTACCTTAGAGTCTCTGAGAAGCTTAGCATATCGTTCTAAATCATTAGGTTTAACTGATCTAAGCCTCAAATGTTTTGTCTCAATTTTTACAGAAAGATCAGCACCATTGAGCTCAAAGGTACAACACGCATGCCCTTGATAGGAATTTACTTCTGGCAACATATGTATCTCCTTTTTAAAATGACACATCGGAGTATCTATACTCCTCTAAAAAATCACAACAGTCTCTTGCCAAAAGCCTCACTTCCTCTGTATGCTAGACCACCTCGAAAAAGGAAGATTTTATGGTTGATATTGATGCAGTAAGCCAAAGAGTAAGAGATTTGCCCACAAAAGTTTCTTCGGAAGCTGAGCTTGAGGAGATACGAAGGGGCTGGCTTGGGACAAAAGGGATTTTAAAAAATCTCTTTAAGGAGCTGGGGGCTCTTCCACAAGAAGAGAGAATCCAATGTGCGACCAAGCTTAATCTTTTAAAAGCCCAAGTTGAAGCGTATATCGATATGCAAAAAGAAGAGCTGAACAAATCAGCTCTCAACACCATTGGCGATGAGTATTTTGATTTTTCACTCCCCTCCATTTCTTCTGGCCTTGGAAGTATTCACCCCATTCGCAAGCTTGAGCGGAAAATTACGGAGCTTTTAAGGCCATTTGGGTTTGAGATTGTGGAAGGGCCTGAAGTTGAAACCGATTACTACTGCTTTGATTCTTTAAATATTCCTGTTCACCACCCCGCACGCGATATGCAGGACACGTTTTATACTGCAACCGGCAATGTGTTAAGAACACACACCACATCCGTCCAGTCGCGCGAGCTTGAAAAAGGAAAGCTCCCGCTCAAAATCATCACCTGTGGCAGAACCTATCGAAACGAGGCTGAAGACGCATCTCACCAGTCCATGTTTCACCAGTATGATCTTGTCTGGGTTGAAGAAGGGCTTTCTCTTTCTCACCTTATGGCGCTTCTCACACACATTCTTCATGGGATTTACGGACCTCTGCGAAAAGTGCGATTTGTTCCCAAATATTACCCTTACACAGACCCCAGTATAGGCCCGCAGATTAACTGCCAGTTTTGTAATGAAAAAGGATGCCCTGCATGCAAGGGAAGCGGCTGGGTCACGATTGCGGGCGCTGGCATGATCCACGAGAACGTTTTGAAAGAGTTTGGCTATGACCCAGCCAAAGTCTCAGGCTTTGCCTTCGGCTGCGGCTCATCTCGCCTCACCGCACAAATGTTTCATCTTCCCAACCTCAAGTCACTCTACGTCAATGACCTCAGAGTTTTAAGGAGTCTTGTATGAAGCTTTCCCTCTCACTCCTCAAAAAGTTCATTCATCTCCCCACTGAAGATTTAGGTATGCTTCGCCACACTCTTGACGATGTGGGGCTTGAAGTAGAAGAAGTCATCCAAGAGGGTGGAGATGTCGTTTTCAAGATAGAAACACTTGCCCATCGAGGAGATCATCTATCTGCTCAGGGTATTGCCAGAGAGCTTTCTGCACGGTTTCTTATCCCAATGATCCCTCTGAATGTGGTTCAAGAAATCCCCTCAAGTGAACTTCTTGTAGAAGTCTCCGTAGAAACTGAATGCTGCCTTCGCTATGCCCTCATGTCTTTGGAGGCAGGAGAAAAGAGTGTCGACCTTCTCAACTCGATTCTTGCTGAGATTGGCCAGCCTATGCACGCATTTGATCGCGCATGCGTGGAAGGCTCTATCCATGTGACCACAAGGCCAAATGAAGAGGAAATAGTTGCACTGGACGGCAAAACATATAAAGTACCTCCAGGATCCATTCTCATCTGTGATAGTAAAAAAATCTTGGCTGTTGCCGGTGTGATAGGTTGCCAAAACTCTATGGTAACTTCTTCCACCAAAAGCGTTCTTGTAGAGTCAGCCGCTTTTGACCCAGTCAGTATTAGGAAAACAGCTAAGAAAATGGGTATATCAACTGATGCGTCGTATGCATTTGAGCGCGGCTGTGATAGAGAAAAAGTGCTCATGGCACTCAAAAGACTGCTGGCACTCCTGCCGGCAATCAAAAAAGTGGGTCTCTACTACTATCCTGGGCAAAAAACTCCAAAACGCACGCTTGAGCTTTCTTTTGCTCGGCTTCGAGCGCTCCTCAATGCTTCTTCTATCTCAAGAGAAGAAATCGAAGAGCGGCTGATGTTCTTGGGGTATGAGATTACTGATCGATCTGAAGACCATTCTCTTGTGATAGCTCCCTCCTGGCGCGAATGGAACGTGCTTACCGAAACAACTGTGATCGAAGACTTTGCAAGGGTGTATGGGTTAAATTCTTTCCCCCTAGAGCTTCCTCCCTTAGATTACAAAAAACCACCTCAGCACAAAAATGAAATTTTCTTAGAAAAGGTTGAAAGCAGTTTGCTAGGAAATGGCTTTTTCGAGGTCATGACAAAAAGCTATTATTCGCAAGAAGCTGTCTCCTTTCTTAACGAGCTGCAAGAAGGGGTTGAGATGCTTCATATACCCATCAAAAACTCAGTAGAGCGTGAGTATTCACACCTCAAGATCACAAACATTATCCACCTCGCACGTCTCTCAGAGTACAATTTCCGCCGAGGCATCTTATCTTTTAAAGCGTATGAATTTGCCCGCCTTTTTGCCCGCCAGAAAGGAAAGTCGCTCTACGAGTATGAGCGAGATGTCCTGTCCTTAGCATTTGCTGGAAGGTGGCACCAGGGAGAATGGAAAGAGGAAGAGTCAAAAGATACAAAAATATGCCTGCTTAAAGGTGTTCTTGAATCGATCTACGCATCCTTAGGCCTGCCTGTTTCCATCAAGCCAGGCTCAATCCCCTGTCTGCATCCAGGCTATCAGGCCGCTCTTTACGTCAATGACACTCAAACCGGGTATTTTGGTTTGATCCATCCCCAATTGAGCTCCCGCCTAGGACTTGATCAGGATCTTTTCTACGCAGAGCTTGATGCTGAAACCCTCACAGGGATCCCCCCAAGGCATCCACAAGTCATCTTCAGCGATTTTCCTTCAATCAAGCGAGACCTTACCCTCAAAGTACCAAAGAAAGGATTTGCAACCGGTGCTATTGATGCCATCTACGCATCTTCCTCCCAATTCCTCCAGCAAGTTGCCATCGTGAACGTTTTTGAGAAGCAAGGCGAAGACTTCCGAAGAGTGACCTATCGCCTCTCCTTCCAAAGCGATGAGCGTACCCTGCAGCACGAAGAGGTGGATGCGGGGGTATCTACACTTCTTTCTTCTCTCAAAGAAACGTATTCGCTGTGTTCCTAAACAATCGCTCTTCACCCAAATGGGTTGTGTAAATTTTTTTTACCACAGAGCGCACCCTGGAAGAATTGAGTTATAGAAACGATAAAAAAGCTTTCGTTTTTGCAAAAATAATATTATTATATAGTTATTTTAAAATTTAAAAAGAGGTTTATTTATGTTATTAGAAATCCAACTCATACAACACGACGCAACCGTTCTCTATAATCATTTATGCTCAGATGATGCGGATAGGGTATATGTAGATGGCAATAGTCATCTACAAGTTGATTCGCGAGGTTGGTTCGCCAGAACTTTCTGGCCATTAGGTGATAGTTCAAGAA
>PMZB01000282.1 GCA_003170575.1 Chlamydiia bacterium
ATAATATAAGTAATTTAAATCTTCTTGGTTAATCTCCCCATTCTTGAATATTCTAAAAACAAAAGGTTCAAGATCATGAATATTCGCTCTGTTAGCAATCAATTGTTCAAGAAATCCCCGGCCAGGGGGTAGAGCCACGTTGGGAAAATCCTTTTCATAGGCATAAAGAGCCATCATGAAATTTACTAATCCCAGTTTTGTGGCCAAAGAAAGAGCTGTATCACCTTGTTGATTTTTGTGTGTCAAATATGCAGCAAAGCGATCTGGAAAAAGTTTTTTACAATGCCTTAAGATGAGTTCAGCTGCTTCCCCTGATCGAGCTCGTACCGCGGCCATGAGTGGGGTTTCTTGATCCCAGCTTTCTGCAAATATGGAAGCATCGTATGCCAAAAGCAGTTCTGTATATTGAGGGTCTGCACGTTCAACAGCAAGGTGGAGAGGGGTCCTCTTAGACTGTAGGCAGCAGTCTTTATTGTTATCTGTAAGAACAGTGCTGCAGATATAAAGAGAAGCCTTTTTGTACGCCAAAAGAAGAGGAGAATAAGAATCCTTTCGGTGTTTATTCACATCCGCACCCTTGTCTACAAGCAATTCGACAAAAACAGGTAATTCTAAGTCTATTGCGAAGAAAAGAGCTGTGGATCCGTCTTCGATTTCCGCATCAACCTTTAGAGAAGGGCAAGAAAGCAGCGTGCGGACAAGAGTTTCCTGTCTGTGATGCACAGCACAGATAAGAGGCGTCATTCCATAGGTTACGGCAATATTTGGATCAGCTGAATGATCCAGAAGAAATTTCACAGTAGCATCTTGCTTATGCTGTACGGCTATGTAGAGTGGCGTTGCATTATTTTTTGCGACCGCATTAATGGATGCACCACTATCGAGAAGCAAAGAACAGTTTTCTACTAACCCAGCTTGCGCAGCATAGTGAAGTGGGGAAAATCCATCTGGATCAGGACGAGAAACATCTTCATGAACCTCTAACAGTTTTTTCAAAAAGGCAGGATTTTTTGCTTCGGAAGCACGGTGAAGGAGTGATACTCCGTGAATATCTTTAAGATGCACATGATCTATGGTAACCTTAGCCGCGAACTGCTCGAAATCTTGGCCTTCGCCTCGGCTAACGGCATCAAAAAGCTGTTTTTTCAATGCAAAAGTGCTTATATCTTCCTCGTCAAAAACGTATTCCATCCACCAATACTCTTGGTCTCGACCGACAGGTTCATCAAGAATTGAAAGGGAAAACCCATATCCTCCTTGATCCCTACCTGGAGGGTGAAGCGCAAAAAATTGTTCCTCAGGAGCTTTGTCTAATTGTTGAACTATACTTTCTGACCACGCAGCACTTTGATCAAGTGGACAACATGACTGGTTTTCTATTTCCATGCCGCACCCACCAATAACGCGGTGATTGTGCGCCCGCTCTTCTTCTGAAAGCTTGGATGGAGAAACCAACTTTGAGGTAACTTCTCGATATGATAAGGGGAAATATTCAATAACAAAGGGAACGGGGTCGTTTGGAGCAGCTAAAGCTTTGCTGATAGTTTGCTTTGAAGTCTCGATTTCAGAAGTAAGTTGTTGGATATTTTCTACAACCTTATTGAGTTCTTCTTTTGCTCCGTGAATAAATTTAGTTAACTTGCTCGTTGATCCGCGAGGATACTCTCCCGGACAGCTTCTGACCTCTGATCTGTTTTCTTCTGCGTCTTTAATACAACTTTTCAATTTACTTTCTGCGTCTCTTTCTTTAGCTAGAATCTCAGAAAGCCGCTTCATTTCCTCTTGAATTTGAGGAATGTGTACAGTAATAAAATTCTCTACAAAGTCTTTTGCATGATTCTTGGTAATGCCTAGGATGGCTGCAATATGCTCTTTACGCCGCGCCAGATCTTGTTTTCTTGTTCCCAATTTAAAGGGGATTTTTTCTTTAATTACTCGTTCAAATTTCTCAAGAAGATGGTCGCGAAGAAGTTGAGGAAGATCTTTTTCAGAGGAGGAGTCTCGCATAAATGCAAGTACTTGATCATAATCTGCTTTTTCTTGAGCGGTAGTCCAAAATTCGGGCATGAGCCACATTTTAGGCTCCACAGCCTCTTTAGCCTGGATAAGCTGGCGGATGGGCAGATAAGGAAAAAGAGGAAAAGTTGTAGTTATAGAGGTGGGAAGTTGATCATGTACATGCCTTCCTCCCTTTTTTCGTGCTTTTTTCGCAGGTGGCGGCCCTACTTCTTGCTCACAAGCGACTGTTTTGATGGCCTCTAGTGCAGGAATCTTGTGGGCTTGCTTCATTGTTTTAAAGAGAAAGCACAGGAAGTTAATGATCTTAAGTTGCTCAAAAAGATCGCGGCAGAGAGGAAGTCGAGGCATCAGCTGTACGATCTGTTTCTTCATCGTGTCATACGCTTTAACAAGTCGCTTATAGCCAAGAGGGTCTTTGCCATACTGACAACGGTATTTATCCAATTCTGCTTGATATGCTGGATCTGGTTCAATTGTGTAAAACACATCGAATCCCGCGTCAATCTCGAAAAGCTCTCCTGTTTTTTTAAAACTATTTTGCTTTGCGATGATGCGGAAGGAGGAGCGAAACCCTGAGTATTCTGAGAAAATAGCTTTTTCTGCTTCTTCTTGATCTGTCTCTCGTGAGAGAAGTTCATCTTGTAGCTCAAGATACTGAATAATTTCTTTGAGTGAAAGATACTCTATGTCTTCTGGCAAATACTTCTTACAATACTCACGAAGGTCAATGCACCGAGATTCGAGAGTTTTTGCATCCCTTGTTTTGGTCTCCTGCCATTCTTCAAGAAATGGCTCATCAAACATGACGCCGTTAAGAAACCCTTTCATGTAGTAATCAAGAAGGCTGATAACCCGTCCCACAGGAGTATGTTGATAGACCGGGTGCATGATAGGATACAAGTCTCCATCCCCATTAAAGTGCAAACTAAAGAAGGGGATAGTGTCATGCACATAAATGCCAATAGCCAGATTCGCCACAATCTGCTTCAACTCATTATCGCTAAATGGCTGTTTCCCGTCTTTGGTAGTAAGATAAAAGGCAAAACGCTCTATCTCCATCGAGTCAAGACTGTCAAACAACCCCTTGATAATCCCGACCTCCTGCCCCACGCCACCGATGCTGCCGCACGAGCCCTCCTTAGGTGTCATTGGGTTTCCTGGATGGGAAGCGTTGTAGCTTTCTACCAACTGGTTCTGCTGGACGGCTTCTTTGAAGGATTTGGCTCCTAAACCACTTGACGGTCCAGGGCCAGGTTTCAACGGACTGCCTCCGCCTTTTGGGGGCTCGTTACCCTCTGGTTTTGTTCCTTGACGTATCCGTTCTTCCGGGTTAGTAGCTTTGACAAGAGCTGCTTGACGCTTGATTTCGGCTACTCCTGCAGGAGTTGTGAATCTTCGCTGTTGGCTAGGAGAAACAGCCATCCAACGCTTACTCCACGGTATTATTTCTTGTCTTGTACGATTAAAACTATAGGGTTGATTATGTGGAACCAGCCCTCCATCTTCTATTGTACCATCTTTCTCACGGACCTTGACCCAGACTTGTCCTTGTTCAGTTCTCTGTAAATGAATGGTATTTCCATGTCTATCTGTTCCTCTGTACGAAGCAGGGTTAACAACCACGCTTCGCAACAACTCTCTGTTTGCAGGAGTATTAGGAATGTGAGCAGGCCTAACTTCAAAAATATGATTTATTTTATTGTCATCAACATTGAACAACGTGGATCCATCTCTTCCTGCTGCCACTAAATGAGGCCACACACACAACATTTTGGTAGTAGCGCTATAGACTAAATCCCAAAGGCGCAACCCCAATCTTTCTACTCGAGGAAGAAAAATAGCCCCCTCCTCACTACCAACAGAGCTAAATATGCGAGTGCAAGGAATTGTATGAATTATCCCTTCTTCCAAAACAGATCCAATATAGACTTGCTCTTTTCTCCAAATTTGAATAATCCGCCCTTCATAATCTTTATAAGGCAGAGTAATAG
>PMZB01000058.1 GCA_003170575.1 Chlamydiia bacterium
CCATGTAACATTTTTTCTTTACAGTAAATAAAATATGTTAATTTAGTCAACCGTTTAGTGTAAAAACAGTTGCTGAGAATCAGTGCCCGGAGAAAAGAACTTCACTAAGGGATTTAGATCTTGTAGCCTTTTCAGGGCTGCAGACCATTTGTTAAACTGACTTTGATCTAGTGTTAGATTGCGCAATTCCTTCAATTTAAAGAGCACAGCCGGGAATGCTTCAAAAAGATTCCCGCTTAAATCAAGAACTGCAAGATTTGGAGGAGAAAAATCAGCCGGAAGGCTTTTCAGGTGGTCGTTAGCAAGGAACAAACTTGTAAGCCCTGTAAGTTTCTCAAACCCAGCTGGCAAATCTGAGAGTGGATTGTTGGACAGATTGAGATAAGCAAGGTCTTCACATGTGGTTAAAGATGGGGGAAGGGAGGAGATTTGATTATCAGAGCACTTGAGAAAATTAAGGCGCTTAAGAGCTCCGATGTTCTTTGGGAGCTTTGTAAGCTTGTTTCGAGAGCAAAGGAGTTGTTTTAATTCCTTGCATTTGCAAAGAGTGGAGGGCAGTCTCTCTAGTTCATTTTTGTCAAGTAGGAGTTCTTCTAAAGCTAACAAAGAGTCGAAATTGTCTGGCAACTCTTCGATACTGTTGTCTTCGACATTTAGGTATTTCAACAGATTCAGTGTTCCTACTTTTTGAGTAAGAACATGTTGTAGATGGTTTGAGGCTAGGTTAAAACGAGTGAGTGCTCTAAATATATTAATCCAACCTGGCACGCTTTCTAACATGTTCGATGATAAATCAAGATCAGTAAGATGCGGAGCCAACGACAGAATATCAGGCGGGATTTCCTTAAATTTATTTTCAGAGAGGTCAAGTTCCACAAGGGGAAGTCTACCCAGCTCAGGGGGGATCTCTCTTAAATTCTTACGCTTAATGTGCAATGTGATAGGGAGTATTTTTCCTTGTAGATTTTCGCGTATCCGCTCGGCCGTTTCTCCCATATCCAATCCTTTAAAGCATGTCAGGAGAAGGGTGTCTGGATCCATTTTAGGGGGTGATTCTTCTTTTCGTGCCTGGAAAAGAGCTGCGATAGTTCTGATGATTTTTTTTATCAACTCAAGGACGATTTCAGGCAAAGCACAGATTGTGCTTAGGAGAGTGCCGGCCGATTTAAGAGAAAACAAATGCTGACAATTGTGCCAAGCGTGTTCTGTCTTTTCCTCGCTTCCTTTCAGAGTATCTGAACCTTTCTCAGGGTCTTTTTCTGACACGAACAAATCTTGTAGGTTAAATGTATCAGCTCCTACCCCTGCGATCATAAAAAAACCTCGTATTCATCTTTTATGGAATACACGAGAGATGTCTATCATTCAATCTAAATCTGGAGCTCTCTCCAATTTTCAGGCAGTGCACGTCTATCATCAAAAATAGGGGTATGGTGTAAGCCCCAAGCAGCCAATGATTCGATTTCCTTGTACGTTAGGTTTAGTTCCTTAAAATCAATCTTTAGACTATGTTTGAGGGCTTCTGTAAAAGGAGGCAGGCATTCTGCTACTTGCTTTTGCAGTTCTTCCCGCGGTGTCTTGGATGGGAAGTTGATGCCTCCGGGTTGGAACGGGATAGGAGGTAAACATGCATTCGCGCATTGTTCAAGGTAGGAGGAAAGCATGTAGCACACAGCTTTGTTCTCCGTGAGTGGATTTTTCGTAACTTGGTCTTTAAGCTGGGGAAGTATTTGAGAAGGGAGGCTTGGTCGATTGATGTTTTCATTTTTAGGTGTAATTTCCTTTCTAAAATATGGGAGAAGGAATTCATGAATTTTTAGAGTAATAAATTCCTGAATATCCTCCTTTCTCACGAGAGGCTGTAGTGCCTGCGATACAATTGCTGAGGGAAGTGGTGATGCAACCTTTGCTGAGTGTGCTTCATGAGAAGCAAAAGACGGATGAAAAAAAGAAAATACGGCACCGATCATTTGATCTCTCTTCGTTATTCGGCAGTTATTATTTTCTAGTCCCTAATAGGACAATCTCAATTTTAAATGTGTCGCAAATATACTTGCCTCGATCTTTCTCATCAAGGCACTAAGACCGAGATTTGAGGAAAAACTAAAGTTATTTACCAATCCTTAAGAAATCACTGGAAAAGTACGTTTTCTTAAAATAGAATCGTCTCTTTTTTTAATAAATTTTAGACAGAATTTGTGGCTATGACAATACGTTCACCAGATTTTTTGGATGGGCCTAGAAATGATGAGGAAGGCCGTAATCAGTATGCTTCTGATGAGTTAGCTCCTCTTGTGCCGTTAACCAAACCATTTTTTTCTTGGGATAGCTCAACCCAGCTATATCAAGGAATTTATTATACCTATTGCATTGGTTGCGAAAGAAATCCGGATCAAGCTTTCCTATGTTTTCAGAGGGCTATATGTACTGTGCTTTCGGACGCGCCTAAAGATTCTTGGATTAGATTTTCTGTAGCTCAATATGCCTTTGCAAGATGTTTTGAGAAAGGATTTGGCATTGTTCAAGATCAGGAACAAGCCGCGCGTTGGTACGCAAAGGTTTTTCAAAGCTGTCAAGAAGTAATGAGACAGCAAGACTGCTCTAAAGAGAACTCAGACGCTTTGTTTTTAATGGGTTTGTGCTACGAATTTGGGAGGGGTGTAGAGAAAAGCGCGGATCAGGCTCTTGAATTGTATGATCAGATTGTAAAAAAAACGCAGAGTGTAAACCTGCGTGCCGCTGCCGAAAAGAGAGCAGCGCAATTGCATGTCTCTAAAATTTAGTAACCCTTAAATAGGGTTTTTTTATGAGTACATCTTCAGTTCGTTATCGAGAGCTCACCCCAGAAGAGCCTCGCCGTGATAAGGAGGGGTCTAAAGCGTTTCTTGAACAAGATGATCTGTTCTAGGAGAAACTTCTAAGTATTCATCACATTCCATGGTTAATTGTACGAAGGAATAAAAGAACCTTAAAGAATGCCTCAAGTAATCCTCTTGACAACATCAATATTTAAAGATAAAGAGAAGGAAAATTTAGAGGCATTCTTTGTTGTGGAGATCTAACCAATTTTACCCTATTGACACCCCCGTGATGTTGAGGCAAGGGCAAAAAATAGATCCATCCTTATCCTCCCCATAAGCACAACAAAGAATGCCCCTTTGACCAAAGAGCTTGATATGGAATCTCTTTCATCTGCATTCAAAGACTATGTTTCTTCTCTGCATGATCTTCCTGGGTTGCAGGATGTCAATACTAAACTGCGAGAAACAAAGACAGGGAAAACCGCGCTCAGGATACTGAAAAAATATGGGGAAACGCTTAAGAATAGTACTGCAGAGATGCATGGACAAATTGGTGCTGAATTAATAGATAAGGTATCGAGTGAAGAGCGCCTGCGTAAATTGCAAAAAAAAGCTCAAAAAGAATTGTTTCAACAAGGGGAAAAGCCACCCCCCGAGATAGAGCCTGAGTCAGAGGAAATTGGGACAAGGAAGAGAAAGTTTGAAGAACCACTCTTGGAAGCCCCGCCAAGCAAAAAAAAGAAGGAGGAACAGAAACCCAAACTATCAAAAGAACAGGCTGCACAGGCCTTTTGGGAAGGAAGAGAGAGGGACGTCGCACAGTTCATCAAAGGCGAAAAACAGGGGCGAGTTTTTAAAACTCCTGTTTTTGGGCCTGTTCCTATCTCGCCGCAAACAATCAAAGCTCAAGAGATGTTTGATGAGCTTTTCTCAAATTTTCATGACGCTGAAGTGTCCATAGAAAATGATTCGCTCATTATTAAAATTAAAGACAAAACGTATAATCTTTCTCAGATACTTCCCTACGTTGAATTTGAT
>PMZB01000038.1 GCA_003170575.1 Chlamydiia bacterium
CTGTGTGCTCTGTGATCTCTGTGGTAAAAAAAATTTAAACCCTAGGTAAAGAAATTTACCTATTCCATTGCTCACACAGTTTTGTGAGGGCTAAATTTTCCTTATACCAGTCCGCTTTCTTTTGGTCTGATCTGGGGTCTTGCGGAGGAAACCCAAAAGGATCATCCATGGGAACCCCTAAAAATTCAAGTGTTCGTCTACCCACTTCGCGAAAAATAGGGGCTGCACATGTTCCACCCTGGTGATTGGTTCCTCGTCCAGGAATATATCCTACCAAGGGCTCATCTAGGCCCACATAGAGAACAAACGCAGGATTCATGGCTGGAGCAAATCCAACAAAGCTGGCAAAGTGGGCATGCTCAGAGTAACGCCCGCCAACAAGTTTCATGGTAGTCCCGGTTTTACCAGCTTCTGTGTATCCATTGATATCTGCCCTTGTAGCCGTGCCTCCGGGCTTTGTCACAAACTTTAACGCACGAACAAGCTCAAGGGCGTCATCTTGATCCAGAACTCTTGGAAAGTTTTGCGACCACTCTTCCCCTGTATGGTCTACAAGAATTTGCGACTCCCCATTTTCATCGACTCGGGTAATTTTTCTGACCAAGGTGAGAGTTGGCAACACGCCTTTATTTGCTATGGCACTATACCCGCGCACCATCTGAGCGCCGGTTACTTGAATATTATACCCCATAGCAAGGCTGTAGGGAGTGGCTTTAGACCATTCAAGCTTTTTATGCGCATTCAACTTTCCTGGGTGCGGCAGCAGCCCTGGGCACTCGCCTACAAGCTCAATCCCTGTTTTTTCTCCAAACCCGAATAAGGAAAGCTGGTGCCTATACCATTCATCCCCCATGATTCGGCTGACACGCCCTGCAATTGTCGCCATGTAGATGTTCGAAGAGTGCTGCACACCCATGTACAAATTAAGAAAAGAATGCTTGTGCACATCACTAATTCGCTTGCTTCTGCCAGGGAAGCTTCCACAACTTGTGGCGATTTTTTCCAAGGGGTCGACAACCGGGATAAGATTGTTTTCTTTCCTTTCTCTATTTGCCTTAAACGCACAGGCAACAGTAAAGGCTTTCATGGGCGAACCTGGTTCCACAGTATCAATAATCGCCTTCATTTTGGAGTGTTCAGCAAGCTCTGGGGTATTGAAATAGTCCTGGTACGTATCTGGGAAAAAGAAAGGATATTGGGCAAGAGCAAGCACATGGCCTGTTTTGGGCTCCACCATGATCGCAATCCCGCCTTTTGCCTGATTTAATTTAACTCCTTTTTCCAGCTCCTCCTCTAAAATTGCCTGAATTACAGGGGAGATTGTGAGCTCCACATCAGCTCCGTGGATAGGAGCAACAAGCACTTCTCCTGTCTCGAGGCTATTGTGCGGAGAGCGCATCAGCCTACGCCAACCCACCGCCCCTTCAAGATAGGAATTTAGCGACAGCTCCAGTCCGCCAGTAGGCAAAGCTTTTCCGGTCGCCTCATCTCTTTTTTCTTGGATCGTGTGGATAACTTGGCCAAGGAGATGCCCCATAGGGTGAAATCGTTTAAAATCCGCCACAAAAAAAAGTGCATTGGAGGGAAGATGATACTTTTTCGCGTACGGAAACCACCATGAGGAAAAAAGAGCTTTTTGCTCTTCACTCAACCAAGAGATTAAGCGCCGAGATCTGCTTTTTTTCCTCAACTCCCCTGCCATCTTGGTTGCTTCTTTTATCTGAGGGCAAAGAAGGCGAAGAATGTTCTCCCGAATCTCTTTTTTTTGCTCTTCCGGTATTGATTTTGGGTCAGCATATAGGTGGTAAAGAGGAACCTCGATCGAAAAAGCAAGAGGTTGCTCTCCTTTCTTTAGCGAGGTGTTTTCAAAAAATGTGCCTCGCCTAAAAGGCTCTTTTACAAGAAAAAAATGTTGCGCTTCTGCTCTCCTCTCCCACCGCTCATGCTCCAGCACTTGCAGCCTAAAAAACTTAGCTAAAAGCAGGCAAAAAAGGAGCAAAATGCATACGCTGGAGAAGATCAGAAGTGTTTTTCTTTTTTTTTCTGATACGTGGATCATTCTATCGTCACAATGTCTTTACAAGTTGGTTGTTGAAGATACGCATACTGCGCTTTTCTTGCCACCTGTTCAAGCCGGATTGGGCTCATAAACTGCGCTATCGTCAACTCGAGCTGCTTTTTTGTAGCTTCTTCCATCTTCACCTGCTTCTCAAGCGTTCGTGCTTGAATCCGAAGTCCGGTCAGGTGATTATGACGAGAAGTATAGAAAGCTACAAGAAGCGCTGTGATAAAAATGCAGACGAAAAAAGATAGGGTTCTCATTGACTTCCACCATTAGATTTAAATGTTACATCAATTTTATCCTGGTCGTTTTCGTCAATCTCCAATGTAGTATGTACATGCCATGCTGTTTGATTTTTATGTTTTTCCACAAACGAGTATTCAAAATCTCTATCAACGGCAAATACATTATGGGAAGAGCTAAAAGCATATTCTATCTTTCCTGGAGCTGCTGATTCTGTTTTTAAAGTCCATGGAGGAGTATTTTGTATACCCATTTCAACAAGAAGACAGGTAATCTCAGGAGGGATCGTTGCTCCCGGATCATAGTCAATAGAAGCACAACAGAGAAGTTTACCTATAGCTTTTTTATGCTTTTCAGCTCTTGATTTTACAGATACTGTCTCCAAAAGCGCTTGTGCAACAGCACAGGACTTAACAAGCCGACAAGAATAGGCGTGCTCCTTCATAGCAACCGCATTGATGCTTATGGAAGACAACCCACTTCGGACAATGCTTTGCTCTATTGCCACGGGATCAGGAAGGAAGTGTGGCTTAGGTGCGGGAGGCAGCCAGGATGAAATTAGCTTTCGTTCTTCATCAGAAACACCTTCTGCCTTGAGATGGGAGGTCCGAAAATTGGTTGTGCTGATATTAAAATGTATTTCAAACGCCTCTTCCGCATATTCTTTTACTGCCTCAATCCAATCTAAATATTCCTTTGCGTTAGCATTCGCTCGCAGGCATTTCAAAAAATACTCATCAGCATCCATCTGTAACCCTAAAGATTCCTTAAATGCTTTAAGCGAAGCAGTAAGCAGAGGACTCGTTTGGTACAAAAAAATAAGGGAAGGCCTCTTGGGAGAGGTCTTTTTATCTTCCAAGCAAGCGGTTATAAAGGTATCTACCCCTATTTCTACAATCTTCTCTAGTCTCGGACAAAAACCCATCTTCCCTTTTAACTTGCCCACATCAGTAACAAAAGAATCTTTTTTCCAGTTTTCTTTATGCATTACCAAATTCTCAAATGTAACTAAAGGATCATTTTTTAAAACGCTTTCCAAAGCC
>PMZB01000315.1 GCA_003170575.1 Chlamydiia bacterium
CGCACCATCATCTCCGCAATCGCCAGGCGGCGGTTAGCAAGTGAATCATCTTTCGCAAGAGTGACCATTTGATCGGCAAAACGACGTAGCTCTTTTGCTTTGGCAACTGTTGTGATAATCTTTTCATTATTGATCAGAGATTTCAGCATGTTCGCAAACAGACATCGCCTGTGGCTAGTATCTCGACCTAATTTGACGCTTCTTTTCCCGTGTCTCATCCTTTACCTCACATACTCTTTTCTTTTTTTTCGCGCTTCTTTTTCGTCTTCCGCTCTTCTTCAATCTCTTTCATGCGATCTTTGACATTTTCACATGTTATTCCAAAGCGAGCAAGATCCATGCCCAAGCTTAAACCCATATCCATGAGTTTCGCCTTAATCTCATTGAGAGATTTTTTGCCAAAATTGCGGTACTCAAGCAACCGTTTTTCAGTAAGACAAACCAGTTCGCCAATAGTTTCAATTTCCGCACCAGCCAAACAGTTCGTAGAACGAACAGAAAGCTCGATTTCATTGATATGAAGCGCAAGCTTGTCAAGCAAAAGGTCATCTTCATTTGTATCTGAAGAAGGTTGCTCAAAAAGAAGTTCGTGCTCTTGAATCTGCAAAAATACTTCCAAGTTACGCATCAAGATCTGAGCAGCAAAAGAGAGAGCTTCTGTAGGAGTAAGTCTTCCATCAGTAGTTATCTCAAGTACCAACCGATCATAGTCTGTATCTTGGCCTACACGAGTATTTTCAACAGAATAGTTCGCAAGTACAACCGGCGAAAAGATGGTGTCGAGAATAATCTCGCCTTCCATCTTATTCTGAATTCTATGCCGTTCAGCTGGAATATACCCTCTCCCATAACCAACCCTAAAGTCAATCTGCCGTTTCATGGGCTTGGTGACAGTAAAGAGGACTAGATCGGGATTCACAACTTCAAAGGGAGATCCTTTCATGACGAAACCTAAAGTAACTGGTACTTTTCCGCCACTCTTGTCAAGCTGATCTTGTGAAATATCAATAACTGTAGTAACAAACCGCACTTCACGGCTTGAGGAAGTCTCCTCTCCTGGAAGGCGGCGCAAAAGCGCACCTTTTATAGCAAGAGCGATATTTGTTACATCTTCGACAATACCTTCCACAGCCATAAATTCGTGCGGCACTCCTTCTAACCTAAAGGACAGAATGCCGGGCGTTTCAAGGAACGTAAGTAGTACTCTACGGAGAGCATTACCAACACTATGTCCAAAGACACGCTCAAAGGGTTCAATGATAAACTTTGCGAATGTCGAAGTCGCAGTGGCTTTATCAATCACCACACTTCGAGGTCTCTCTTGGGGACCAAATTTAACCTGCATGAAACAGAACTCCGTTCAAAAATATAGATATAAAGAAAGCTCTTGCTCAAAAAACATCACATGTTTTTATGAGTTTAAGAAAGCCTCCTGGAATCTTTGAAAATCTTAAACACGTCGTCGCTTACGTGGTCTACACCCATTATGAGGCACTGGAGTGGTGTCGCGAATCGCAGACACTATTAATCCAGAGCTCATCAGGCCCCGCACAGCAGGTTCTCTGCCTGCGCCTGGACCTCTAAGGTTTACTTCAACCTCTTTCATACCCTGGGCCGCAGCAACCTTCCCAGCATCTTGAGCTGCAACTGTTGCGGCAAAAGCAGAAGATTTACGAGATCCAGAGTATCCAGTTTTGCCAGCGGAGGACCAAGCAACAACTCTTCCCATAGGATCAGTGATGGATACTATTGTGTTGTTAAAGGAAGCTGTTACATGCGCGACCCCTACTGGCACATTACGTGCGACTTTTTTCTTACCTTTAGTAACTTTCTTGGGTGTACCTGGTTGTTTAGCCGTATTCAAGTTCTAACTCTCCTCATTAACCTTGTGGTGCTTTTTTCTTGCCCGCAACAGTACGTCGAGGGCCTTTTCTCGTTCGAGCATTCGTTCTAGTTCTTTGTCCACGTACTGGCAAACCCAACCTGTGACGAAGTCCGCGATAGCAATGAATACCAATAAGCCTTTTGATATTATTCTGAACTTGCCTTCTCAGGTCGCCTTCAATGGTATATTCAGCCTGCAAAAGGGCATTTATTTTTGCTATCTCATCTGCAGTAAGTTGGCTTGCTCTTGTGCTCGGATTAAGCTTCAACCGCTCAATGATTTTACGTGCTAATGTCGGTCCAATTCCATAAAGGTATCGCAAGCTCACGTCGATACGTTTCTTATCTGGGATATCTACCCCTAAAACTCGAACCATCACTCATACTCCAGTTAGATGATCAAAAAAGAATACCAAAAAAACACTATTTAGGACAACACTTTACCGAAACTTCGATCGTCTCATGAATCCTTCATATCTTCTCATGATAAGGTGAGATTCAATCTGTTTCATCGTGTCTAGGATAACTCCTACTAAGATAAGCAAAGCGGTCCCGCCAAAAAAATAACTTATACTGTGAGGCACACCCATGATTCTTCCAATTATAGTCGGAAGTATTGCAAGAGCAGCTAATGAAACCGCTCCTATAAGGGTAATGCGGTGCATGGTCTGCTCAAGATACTCTTGAGTATGTTTTCCCTGCCTAACTCCTGGAATAAATGCGCCATTTTTTTTCATCTCTGAGGAAATTTGATCCGGATGAAATTGCGTAGCTGTCCAAAAGTAGGTGAAAAATAAAATAAGCAGAACATACAGAATTAAATAACTAATAGATCCTGGGTAAAGTGAGCCTGCGATTCTTCCAATCCAGTTACCAGATCCAATAAACTGGCCAAGAGTTGCTGGGAACATAAGAAGCGATGAAGCAAAGATAACAGGAATAACGCCAGCATAGTTAACTTTGAGGGGAAGATAGGAACTTCCAACGCCTTGAACTTCGCGCATGCCAACTACTCTTCGAGCATACTGCAAAGGTATTTTTCTCTGCCCTTGAATGATATAAATCGTAGCAATCGTGACAGTTACAAACAGGAGGAGAAGTATAAGAACAGAAAACAACGAAAGTTGTCCAGGTCCAGGATTATCAAGATTGAGCTGCTGAATGATAATGCCTATCGTTGATGGCAGCTGTGACACAATTCCTGTTGCAATAATCAAGCTCATTCCATTGCCTATTCCTTTTTCTGTGATCTGCTCACCAAGCCACATAAGAAAACAGGTACCTGTAGTCATTGTGGTAATCATAATCACAGCAAACAGGATGGGAAAATCAAAAACCTGAGCTGTCAAAAGATCGCTGGAGATTATCCCAGGGCTGGAACTATTCATTTGCAAAGCATATCGTGCAAACAACATCGACTGAACAAATGATAGGAAAAGAGTGCCAGCTCTTGTCCAACGATTTACCTTACGTCTTCCATATTCTGGATTCTCACGAACTTCCCGTTGTAAACTGGGAATAAGAGCAACAAGCAATTGAAAGATAATGGAGGATGATATGTATGGCACAACACCGAGCGCAAATATGGTCATCTGCGAAAAGGCGCCGCCACTAAAGATATCGATCAGTTGAAACAAGTTTTGACCACCACCAGTAGCATGACGAAAGTATCTTAGGGCTACTTCGCCATCAATTCCTGGTACGGGTATAAACCCACCCAACCGAAATATTAAAAGTACAAGCAATGTAAACTGAATTTTCTTCTTCAGTTCATCACTTTGTAGAATCCGCTGCAATGTTTCTTTCATAATGCACTAGGTAGAAATTAACTCAATCGACTACTCGATATTCAATTTTAGCAGCCGTGATCTTCTCTAATGCAGCTGCAGAAAAACTATGTGCTTCAATAGTAACTCGTTTTGAAATCTCACCATTTCCCAGAATCTTAAGACGTGGACATGTGGATTTCAAAAATCCTTTTTGGCGTAGGGTTAAAAGACTAACCACTTCCCCATCCTCAAAGGTTTCGTCCAGTTGGCCAAGATTAACCGTCTCTGTTTTCTTGGCGAAGCGGGCATTACTAAATCCACGTTCTGGAAGTTTCCTATAAAGGGGAAGTTGTCCACCTTCATATCGCGCTCTGCTTTTCCAACCCGATCGAGACCCTGCGCCCTTGACTCCACGTCCACATGTCTTACCTGATTTCGATCCAATTCCCCTTCCGAGACGTTTACGTCTCTTATAGGGCCTAGTCACATTTTCTAATTCATTTAGTTTCATGAGAACCACCACGCATCTCTAAAATCTGGGTACGTAACTGCAACGAAGTGAGCGCAAGAAATACAGCTCTTACTTGATTGATTGGATTATGGCCATGCAATTTGGCGCATACATCTTTGTAGCCAGCAAACTGTAAAACTGATCGCACTTTTGATCCCGCAATAATTCCTGTCCCCTTTGGCGCAGGACGCATATCAAGGAGCACACCATCCCTTTTTATGGATATCTCATGAGGAATAGTTGTGTCCTGGATAGGGACCTGAATCATGTTTTTCTTTGCGGCTTCACTTCCCTTTCTGATTGCATCAGTTAACTCATTTGCCTTCGCAAAGCCATAACCAACTCGTCCCTTTCCATCGCCAATGAGTATAAGAGCGGAAAAACTCATCTTCTTTCCACCCTTAACAGTCTTAGAACATCGATTAATGAAAAGAACTTTCTCCATCAATCCTGACTCTGCGCTTTCCTGCTTCCTTCCGTCGGAGGATTTTGCCATCTTCGTTGCCTCGTTAAAACTGTAATCCTTGCTGGCGAGCTGCATCAGCAATCGCCGCTAAAATTCCATGATATTTTGATAAACCTCGATCGAAAATAACGGTCGTAATCCCTTTCTCTTTCGATCGTAGGGCTACTTTTTCGCCCACAAGCTGTCCAGCTTGTTTTGACTTTCTTTTACAGCCTGCTGCTTGCAACTCTTTATCTTGGGTGGAAACAGATACAAGCGTATGTCCTTTCACATCATCGATTAACTGCACATGTATGTGTTTTCCAGTTTTAACAACACACATACGTGGTCTCTCAGCTGATCCACATATCTTATCTCTTACCCGAAGGGCTCTCTTCCGAATGATCACCTTCTTTTTGTTATTCGCAAATTTCATTTTTTTTAACCCTTCGTCCTTTTATGCAGCTGCTTTCACAGTCTTGGCAGCCTTACCAGCCTTTCTTCGGACATATTCATCTTTGTAACGAATACCCTTACCCTGATATGGTTCTGGGGGCCGAATAGCTCTTACTTCTGCAGCGAACTGCCCTACCGCCTGTCTGTCACATCCCTGGATTGTAATAAGCGTGCTTTTGTCCACTTTAACTTGAATGCCATGAGGAATTTCAAGCTTTGTAGGATGTGAAAAACCAACTTGAATATCTAACATATTCCCTTGAATTGCAGCACGATAGCCAACCCCAATCATTTCCAAAAGCTTCTCAAAGCCTTGAGCAACACCTTGAACCATGTTAGAAACTAGCGCCCGATACAATCCATGCATGCGGCTTAAGTCACGAGAGTTATCCGCCGCTTGCACAAGCAACTGATTCTCTTCCTTAGTGACAGTTATCCCAGGCGCGAGCGTACGCGTCAGTGTACCTTTAGGCCCTTTTACAGTTATTGATTCACCGTGCACTGTTAGTTCAACACCCTTTGGTAGGGCTATCAACATTTTTCCTTTTCGAGACACACTTACTCTCCAATTACCAAACGTAACACAAATATTCGCCACCAAGCTGCATCTGCCGAGCCTTTTGCCCAGACATCACCCCTTGGGAGGTTGACAGAATCACCATCCCTAAACCATTTCTAATGCTAGGAATTCTATCAGCTGAAATATATCTTCTCGCACCAGGAGAAGAAACTCTTCTCAATGTGCTAATTATTGGGCGTCTTTTGGGTCCATATTTCAAAAATACACGCATTTCCTGGTTAACACCTTCTGTACGCACAAGAATATGCTCAACAAAATTGGCCTCTTTCAAAACATCAGCCATTTTCTGAACTAATTTATTTGCTCGTATGTCAACATAACGATGTCCAGCCCTCTGGGCGTTTCTTATACGTGTTAAAAAATCTGCAACCGGATCACTCTGACTCATCTCTTATACCTCTACCTATGACCACCCTGAAACCTGAACAGGAAGTCCTTTAAATGGGACACCTAATTGACGTAAAAGCTCTACACATTCTTCATCTGTGGAAGCACTTGTCACCATTGTAATATTCATCCCTTGAGTACACTTCACTAAATCAAGATTTAGCTCAGGAAAAATTTGTTGATCTTCCAACCCAAAAGAATAGCTTCCACGCCCATCACATTTTGTCGAGAAACCATGAAAGTCTCGAATGCGCGGTGCACATATGTTACAAAATCTATCGAGAAAGTCATACATTCTATTTCCACGTAGAGTGACTTTATACCCAATTGGTTGCCCTTTACGTAGCTTAAAGTTGGAGATTGCAATTTTTGCTTTGGTAAGAATCGGCTTTTGGCCTGTTATCAAAGTCAATTCGTTGCTTAACTCTTGCACAGCATTCTTGTCTTTTGATGCTTCTGCTATCCCCATGCTAATGACAATCTTTTCAAGCTTGGGAACCATCATCACGTTCTTATAACCAAATCTTTTCAAAAGATCAGGCTTTATGGTCTCGCTATACCTTTTTTTCAACCTGGACATTAGTTACCGTACCTTTATTTCCGTTTGATTGAGCGCCATACATTTTTCTGACCATCCTTCATATAACAAAGGGCTCTGCCAGAATCTGCTTGAGTCTCTACATGAAGCTTAAGCTTCTTTCCCTCAGCATCACAGGGACAAACATTAGAAATATGAATAGGTCGTTCAATTTCGACCGTTCCGCCCTGCGGGTTTTCCTTCGACTTTTTGACATGCTTTTTCGCTATATTGATACCACGCACAATAACTTTATCTGCGCGACACGCAATCACTTCACCTTTCAGTCCCTTAGCATTACCTGCACAGATAAGAACCTGATCGCCTTTTCGTATCTTTTTCGAACCTTCTCTTTCCATGTACTTCTCTCTTAAATAACTTCAGGGGCTAATGAGCCAATTTTTGCATAGCCTCTATCGCGTACTTCACGAGCTATAGGGCCAAATATCCGCGTTCCACGTGGGTTGCCTTTATCATCAATTAACACACAAGAGTTGGTGTCAAAACGGAGAAATCCATCTCGTCGTCGAATGTAATTTTTGGTTCTCACAATTACTGCGCGAACCACTTCACCTTTTTTAACCGAACCATCCGGTTCCGCTTCTCTCACACTGCAAATGATAACATCCCCAACTTGGGCATATCTGCGTTTTGATCCACCCAAAACCTTAAAGCACTTAACCTTTTTTGCGCCGGTGTTATCAGCGACCTTCAATTGTGTTTCCTGTTGAATCATAGCTCCCTGTCTCCTTTTCGATCTCTCACTATGTGGTTAAGCACTCTTTTCTACTACACGCCAACGCTTTAGTTTTGAAAGAGGTTTTGTTTCCATGATTAAAACTTCATCCCCTTCGCTTAAATCGCCAATGTCGTTATGGGCATAATATTTTTGTGATTTACGGATAACTTTACCATATTTTTGATGGCAAACAGTCCTGCTCACTTTAACCACAACTGTCTTATTCATTTTGTTCGAAAGGACTACGCCTTTTCGAACTTTACGAGTTCCGCGCTCTTCCATCTGCATCTGTTTCAATGGCTCCTTTGTCTTCATAACAGTGGCTCACCTGGTACTTCATTCAATTCTCTTTCTCTCTTGATAGTCAAAATCCTTGCCAGTTCTTTGCGGCAGCTTCGCTTTTTGTGGGTTTGTTTCTTTTCTTCACTTCCCACACCAGCTGATCTACAGGAAAAAATTGTTTCCTTGAGCTCAACTGTTCTAGCATCTAGCTCCGCGGCACTTTTTTCTCTCAATTGAGAAACTTTCACATCATTGCCCACTGTTTACCCCTTACACTCTTTCAACTCGTTCAACGAAACGTGTCCTTAAACCTAGCTTAGCGGATGCTCTTCTCAAAGCATCCTGGGCCATCTCACGAGGAACATTAGCAACTTCAAAAAGAATCCGGCCAGGTTTGACAGTAGCTACATAGTGATCAACGTTTCCCTTACCTTTTCCCATTCGCGTCTCAAGCGGTTTTTTACTGACAGGCTTATGGGGGAAAATTCGGATCCACACTTTCCCTCGTCGACTAAAGAAACGAGTAATACTTACCCGGCAAGCCTCTATCTGCTGCGCAGTTACCCAACCGCGTTCTAACGCTTGAATCCCAAATTCTCCAAAATCTACAAAGTTTGCACCCTTGCTGTTTCCAGTAAGATGCCCTTTCATGCTTTTTCGAAACTTTGTCTTCTTCGGCATCAATGTCATTTAACTACCCTCCCGTGGCCGGCGCTGCTGTTACATCAGCTACAACTTCAGATTCTGATTTCTTTTTCGCTGCAACACGCTCACCAAGATTTATCCAAACTTTTACACCAATGGAACCATAGGTTGTTTCTGCCCTTCCGTGGGCATATACAATATCAGTCCTCAGAGTTTGCAGAGGAATAATTCCATCTTTGTACCATTCCCTCCGCGCTAGCTCCGCTCCATTTAACCGCCCAGATACCTGGATACGAACTCCTGGAGCTCCTGCTTGACGCACGCACTGAATTGCTTTCTTCAATGCTCTTCTAAAGGGAATCCGACGCTCTAGCTGTTTCGCGATTCCATCTGCAACAATCTTTGCGTCTAGATCAGGACGCTTGATCTCTTCTACCTCAATCCAAACATCTTTACCCGACATTTTAGATAACTCTTGACGGAGTATATCAATTTCACTGCCCTTTTTCCCTATCACAAGTCCAGGTCGAGCAGTATGAATAACAATCTCAATCTTGTCACTCATTCTTCTGACGGTGATAAATGATGTACCAACACAACATGGTTTGGCAAGAAGATACTTCCGTAATTTGTCATCATCGAGCAAAAAGCTCCCAAACTCTTGCTTATTGGCATACCACCTGGACTTCCAAGCTCTATTTATAGCTAATCGAAAGCCAATCGGATTCGTTTTCTGTCCCATTAGTGCTCCTTATGCCTCTGCAACTACTACTGTAAAATGACTCATTCGTTTTAAGATGGGATGCTGACTTCCCCGACTTCTCGGCTTTGATCGTTTCAACCTTGGCCCCTCGTCAACTCGAACTTCGTCTACAATCAAGTTTTCCTTGCGAACTTCACCTTGCGATTCGGCGTTCGCCACTGCACTTTGTAATGTTTTCATGAGCAAACGTCCGGCTTTCAACCCTGAATATTCCAACTGCCGTTTTGCTTCCTGCGCATTCAACCCTTTCATAAGCCCAGCAGCTAGCCGTGCCTTACGAGGACTAATACGAACATATTTCGTGATAGCACTATATCGCTTCATCATGCTGGAGTACCTGCTGCTACCTGTTTCTTAATAGGATGCCCTTTAAACGTCCTTGTCGGAGCAAACTCTCCTAGCCTATGTCCAACCATATTTTCTGTGATATAGACTGGGACATGTTTCTTTCCATTATGTACATCAAATGTATATCCAATCATCTCTGGAATAATCATCGAACGGCGAGACCATGTTTTAATCGTTCGCTTCTCTTTAGATGTACTTTGTATCTCAACCTTTTTAAGCAGATAGTGATCTACAAAAGGTCCTTTTTTTAGCGATCTGGCCATGTTTATTTTATCCTACGATCCTTAATGATAAAGCGACTTGAAACTTTTCGTTTATTCCTGGTGCGATACCCTTTTGTCTGCATCGCCCATGGAGTTTGGGGAATATATCCATTGTGTTTTCCCTCGCCACCACCGTGCGGGTGATCCACTGGATTCATTGCTGTTCCTCTGACTGTTGGACGAATACCCATCCATCGGCGCCGGCCAGCTTTTCCTTCATCTCTAACTATATGCTCTGAATTGGACACAACACCAAAGGTTGCTCGACAATCCTCTCTTACCACACGCATCTCCCCCGAAGGAAGACGGAGTGTTGCCATCCCATTATTCCTACCCATGAGCTGTGCTGACATCCCTGCGGATCGCACAAGTTTAGCTCCTCTCCCAGCAATAAGCTCAATATTGTGTATCACGGACCCGATTGGCATGGACTTAAGCTGTGTCGTACTTCCTGGAGAAAACAATGGGTTTGTATCGCTCGAGATTACATTGTCGCCTGCTTTAAGTCCTTCTGGGGCAATAATATACCTTTTTTCCCCATCGTTATAATTTATAAGGGCAATAAATGAGGATCTGTTGGGATCATATTCAATCGAGGCAACTCGTCCAAGTATGTCAAGCTTTTCTCGTTTGAAGTCAACACACCGGTAAAATCTTTTATGCCCACCCCCTCGGTGACGACAAGTAATATGACCGTTATTATTCCGGCCACATGTACGCGTCTTAGGAAGCAGCAAGGATTTTGTCGGCCTGACTGTTGCCCTTGTTCCACCTACTCTTGTCAGTTGATCATTCGTCGAGAGGACCAGTCGCCTTGTCCCAGGTGTAATCGGACGAAACTTTTTTAACATATGTACCTAAGTCTCCTTAATCAATCGAGTTCCCTACGGCCAGAGTAACTATAGCTTTTTTGTAGCCACCCTTTTCACCTTGATTCATCCGACCTCGGCGATTCTTTTTCTTCGGCTTCACATTAATTGTATTGACCGCAACTACTTTCACGTTGTTTTCTACGTATATCTCTTCAATGGCCTCAGCTATCTGAGGCTTTTTTGCTCTGTCATCCACTAGGAACGTATATTTCGGATTTTCGCAGCGTGCTACACACTTATTGCTCGATGCATTTTTCAAGCTCTCAAGCACAGCTGTCTTCTCAGTTATATATCGTTTCTTAATCAAATCAAACGGACTTTTCACCTGTGTTTCTCCCCTCTAACTCTTCATCCATTGTTCTAACTCGGCAAGAGCTCCTTCACTTATTACTAAGTGGTGCGCCCGTGCTACTCGATATCCATCAACGTCAGCAACAAGGGAAAACTCAACGTTTGGAAGATTACGGATACTCTTTTTGAGATGATCATACTTCATCGTCTCAACGCTTACATTCCTTTCCAACCCCTCTTCGCCCACAATAACAAAAGATCCTTGGCCAAGAACAAGCACCCGTCTATCGAACCCACATCCTTTAAGAAGTGTGGCAAATGCTTTAGTTTTTGGTTCGGACATCTCGAGTGAATCGACCACTACTACTTTTCCATCACGAATCATGTCGCCAATCAATGAGTAGATCGAGGCTCTTCGTTCTTTCTGGTTCATCCGAATCCTTACCTCTCCACGAGGCCGAGGCCCAAATACACGTCCGCCCCCACGATATTGTGGTGAAACCAGGCAGCCTTGACGCGCACGACCTTGCCCTTTCTGCGGAAAAGGTTTTTTGGTTGTGTGCGCTACCTCTGACCGTGTCTTTGTATTCGCAGACCATTGACGGGCGTTATATCGAACTGCTACCAGGTAGTCTTTCACAAGTTGTGCATGGGTCACTGCACTTGAAAGTGCATCGCTGACTTCTACTGAACCTGTCTCTTCACCTTGTAGGTTGAACTTCTTTATTGATACCACTTGCTTCCCCCTACAGCCTTATTTTTTCTTCTCTTTCATTTTTAGCTTTTTTTGTGCTCGTGTCACATATACAAGACCATTTTTTGCTCCAGGAACCGCACCTTCAACAGCGAGATATCCCTTCTCAACATCAATCAAAATAACTTTTAGATTTTGTGTTGTTACTGTCACATCACCCATATGGCTTGGACGAGGCCCTCCTGGCAAACAACGGCCAGGTGTGGTTCTCATACCAGTAGATCCTGCATGCCTGTGAAAACCAGAACCGTGGGCTGCTGGTCCTCCAGAAAATCCATATTTCTTGATGACTCCCTGATATCCTTTACCTTTGGATACACCAGTAACATCAACAAACTCAACACCGTCAAACACTGACACATCAATCTTCTTGCCGAGTTCATATTGGCTCATATCTTCGACACATGTCTCATGCAAATGACGATGAGGAACTACGCCCGCCTTCTTAAAATGCCCTATGATAGGCTTAGAAACACGTTTTTCTATTGTACGGGGATCTTTAACAATTTCCTCTCCAAAAGCCAGCTGCACTGCTTCATACCCATCTTTCTCACGGGTCTTAATTTGCGTCACAACGTTAGGATCCATTTTTAAAAGCGTACAGGCAATGGGCGCGCCATCTTTATCGAACAGTCGTACCATCCCACACTTTTTGCCCATCAGGCGAATCATGCTACACCTCTTTAAAACTCTTCTCCAGTAAACCACGAGTCCCTTTTCGTTATTTTCACCAAGGTAATAATGCCCTTGAGAGTAACTCAACCCCAGAGAAAATTCGGTCCCGAACAAGGAAAACTCACAGACTGGAACAGATAAGCTATCAAATTTGTACGTTTTTGCACAATTCAAAAGAGCAAAAATCTTGCTTTTTACTCGAATCGTGTTTGAAAACTTGTTTACAAGACCGTGACCCTGTCCCGCTTTAATCATTCTTCAGGTTGTTTGGGAAGGCTTTGTTTTGAGTTTCTTCGGCTTCACTTGAATAATACTTCCATTCGGGAAAACTCGCCTCCTGAGAAAGGCTTTGACATTAGCCGTATCATCCACTTGAATTTGATCTAAAATTTTCTGCGCAGTTACTTCTTCTAGTACCACAAGTTTAGGCTCTTGTACTGCTCCACAAACGAAAAAGGTCTTTTTACCACAAAATGGGATGACAAGAGTCTCGCTTGTGCGTAACTTTTTCATCCCATTAAGCTCAGAAATATCCGCATCGGACAAAAGGTGAACTCTTTGAATTACATCGTCCACAGTTGATCCAAGGGGTAAAATGAGCTCCGTTGACTCAACTGCACCGACAACTTTGACTTGGATTACAGGAACTGAATTTGCGAGCGGGATTTCTTTATTTCTCATTCCCGTAATTCCAAGTCCCAAAAGCACTGCGATAAGAAAACATGCCGCATGTCGCTCATACGGCTGAAGGTTCTTTTTCGCAAATACTTTGTCGGTCATATTTCCCCTTAAGCAGGTATTGGATGAGCATTACAAGCATTCCAGAGTTCAAGAGCCTTCATTATCAGGCCTTGTATCTGTGGGTCGCCTTGAATTGAGGCACGTGCTAATACCTCATGAGCTAGCGATTCGGCGTTCAAGGGTTGCATAAAGGGGCGCTCTTTTTTATCCATCCCCCTTTGAGCACCCTCAATTGCAGCTTCGGCTAGCGAGGGGAATTGTGCAGTATAGAGAAGTCCTTCGCGATCAAATTCGCCTAGAGCGAACTGGAGGTATTGTTCACAAAGTGCTTTGGCTGCTGCCTTTTTTTCTATATGATCATTCTTTTCCTTTTCGAGTGCAGCTCTAGTATGTGCATTGTAGTAAAATTTAGAAAGAGAACCACAAGTTCCTATGCCCTGCGCTACAATTCCATAGAATGCTAGGCCAGGGATAACCCCTGGGGAGGACAGAAGAAAGAGTATTGAAAAAGCTATGCGACAAATATCACTTATGCAGTCAAGGGAATACCCTACTAATTTTGCCTTGCGCTCTTGTTCAAGCATGTCAGTAGCCTTGGCATACTTGACAACAAGCCGGAGGTTGTCAATAAGGTTAGGAATAGTTCCAAAAAGGATACAGAGGAGAGGTAGCTTGCCAATCGTCATCTCTATTCCACATTTGGAAAGACCCCTGCCTATCGTCATCTCCAGTCCATACCCGAAAACAGGAATTGTACCAATTTTTTTTTCAACAAATTGTTCTAGCAATCCAACAGTGCTAAACCATTTCAAAAAATAGATCGTATCGTTGCCCAGCATGAAGACCTTGTTTAAAATGCGCAAGTAATCGCATCCACCAAAGAGAGGTTCTTTATGTGCAGCATCCCCTGAAAATATATCAAAAGCTCGGCTGAAAATGGCTCGAGCATAGATAAACTCTATAATCGGAGCAAATCCTAGCGAAATGGCCTGGAAAGAGGGTATATCAAATGTATCTTTAGCAAGCTTAGTCCCAGTCTGTAATAGTTTCATCAAATCTGTAGTGGCATTTATATCCCCGAAAGCATCTTTAAACGCCTTTAAGGTTTCTATGAAAACAGTATTAACCCGTTCTACTAACCGTGCTAAAGCATTATGCTGTTGCTGAAGTCGTGGATTATATGGTGGATAAGGACGAACGTCGATCTTGATCTCAGATAAATATCCTTCTTGGGGAAAAGGATCTCCTCGGGGAATTTCCCTCTCCCGATTATCAACAATAGCGTAATAGTTCTGACGCAATATCATAAACGACCTCCATTTAAGTTATGAATTTTATGAAATCAAAGGAACAAAACCTCTTCGAGAGGCGTTCCTCGGAGAAACTCTTTCGAAGAAATTGCCGCCTTCCCTTCGAGTTGAACCTCATCAAAAACAAGAGCTCCTTCCGCAGTACATAATGCTAAATACCCCTCAGAAGAGCATTTCCATCTGTGCTCTGCATCACAAAGCGTTTGATCAAGATGAGTTCGCAAAATCTTCAGCCTCTTTTTCTCGCCCCGCAATTGGATCCAAAAATATGCCCCAGGAGCTGGTGAGAGGGATCTTACTCTATTGTGAATCTGCCAAATGTCATCAACATCATTAAGCACAAGATCTTCTGGTTGTATTTTAGGGGCATAGGTTGCTAGGGCATGTTGTTGGGGCGTAAAGGGGGCAGTACCATTTTTAATCCGGGCAAGCGCATCATCAATCAGCTCAAGAGATAGTTTGAGAAGCTTTTCTGTAAGCTCGCCTGCATTCTCCTTTTCTGAAACAGCGCAGGAGCGTTGCACAACTATGTCTCCAGAATCCATTCCCTCCCCCATGCGCATGAAAGTAACTCCAGTTTTGCTACATCCATTCATGAGAGCTCTTTGAATGGGCGCGGCCCCGCGATATTCCGGCAAAAGGCTTGCGTGGATATTAAAACAGCCTTTAGAAGGTATTTCCAGAATGTTTTTTCGTAAAATCTCTCCGTAGGCAACAACAAGAAAAATATCTGGAGAAAGAGTTTGGAGCTGAGCTGCTACTTCAGGTGAAGAGGCTTTCAGGGGTTGCAAAATGGGAATTTCTTCATTGTACTCTTGCACTGCCTTTTTGACTGGAGTTGGTTGCAGATGCCTTCCCCGGCCGCTTGGGGCATCGGGACGTGACACTACGGCAACAACCTTATGAGAACTATTTCGCAAAATATGATTCAAAATGTGTGCTGCAAAGGCAGGCGTGCCAAAAAAAACTATCCTCACTCCGCACTCTCGTCTGACATTTGTCTTTCGCAGCATCTCGCGTCTGGAATCAATCCTCTTTTTGAGCCGCGGCAAAAATCGAGGATGTGCTGGATCTCAGGAATTCGTTCAAGCTCATTTTCGATGCGGTATAAGCTTTCGACTAAAGTAAGTCCTGATCGGTACACAAGTTTAAATGCTCTGGCTAATTCTTTTCGTGTAGAAAATGGAAACCCATGCCGGCGAAGCCCTATAAGATTTATTCCTCCCATTCGATAGGGAATCCCACCTCCAATAGTGTATGGAAGGATATCATGCGTCACCCGGCTCATTCCTCCCACCATGGCATGCCTTCCAACTCGAGCAAATTGATGTATTGCGGTTAATCCCCCAATAATTGCAGCATCTTCCACGGTCACATGCCCAGCTAAGGTAGCATTATTGGACATAATGACCCTATCTCCCACTGTTGAATTATGCGCCACGTGGCAATAAGCCATGATAAGGCATTTTCGCCCGATCGTTACAGATGTGCCTTCTCCACAAGATGAGTTTATCGTCACAAATTCTCTAATGTCGCACTCAGGGCCAATTGTAACAAATGTCTTTTCCCCTCGATATTTAAGATCCTGAGTTTTGGTGCCAATTACAGCACCTGGCCAGACAGTTGTCCCTGTACCTATGGTCGTATATCCATCAATATATACATGCGCTTTTATCACAACGTTGTCTTCCAAAATGACATTTTTGTGGATTACTGAATATGGCCCCACAACTACGTTTGCGCCTATGCGAGCCCCTTTTTCAATGATCGCAGTCGGGTGAATTGATGAGGATCCGCCAAGCTCAGTATCTAGCTGCAAGTTCAAAGCCCCCATGTAAGGAGTATCTCCTCCAGTAGCTCTGGCGGCATTTTCTATAACTTTCGACACATTCTGTTGCTCGTCCATGGAGTTGATCTCGTTCTTTAAATTTGGTTATGGTCTACTAGAGCAAAAGCCATCTCAGCCTCAGCCACAAGGATATTTCCTACATATGCTTCAGCAGCTACTCTGCCTCCTTTTGAACTTAAGTGAAGAGAAGTTGCTTTAAGTGTAAGCACATCCCCCGGCTTTACTGCCTTTCGGAATTTCGCCTCCTTCACCCCAAGAAGCACGGCAACCTTACCTTCATTTCCCTTCAAGTGTACAAGAATGCCTCCGGTCTGGGCCATGGCTTCCAAGATAAGAACTCCTGGCATTAATGGTGCACCAGGAAAATGCCCCTGGAAAAACGCCTCATTGATGGTAAGGTTTTTTGTCCCAACTATGATCCCCTTTTCCTGGTCAAGTTCGATAATCTTATCGACCAACAAAAATGGGTAGCGGTGAGGTAGGATTTTTACAATCTCTTTAGTGTCTAGTGACACAATATTCCCAACTATGTCTGCCATTACTCTTTCTCCGCGGTAAGACATTGGTATAGTTTTTTCGCAAATGCACAGTTTGTCGCATGCCCTGACTGCAAAGCGATCACGTGCGCATTAAATGGTATACCAACTAAACTTAAGTCTCCAATCAAGTCAAGCACTTTGTGCCGGACTGCCTCATCAGGATAAAAAAGCCCCTGTTTCGAAATAATTGCCCTTCCGTGAACAACAACAGCATTTTCAAGGCTTCCTCCACGAATAAGGTCTCTATCCATGAGATAGGTAAGTTCCTCATATAAGGAAAATGTCCTGCATGGAGCTACTTCCTTTTTGAATCCTTCCTGAGAAAGAATAAAGTTAAAATACTGTGTGCCTATTGCCTCAGTGCGTGGGTAATGAAGGGTGTAGCTTAATCGATATGCATCAGAGGGTATAGCTACAAGATGCACATCATTATGAGAGAACCATACAGGGCTTTTCAGGAAAGCAACAGAACGTGTAGCCTCAAGTTCCACAACTCCTGCTTGTTCAATCATAGAAACAAATACATCAGAGCTTCCATTCCCAGCAGGAGGCTCGATCCCATCAAGCTCGATGCAAACATTATCAATATCAAATGCACGAAGTGCGGCCAACACGTGTTCCACAGTGTGAATTTTGACTTCTCCTATACCCAAGGTGGTTCCTCGGGCAGTGTCAACAACATACTCTATTGCAGCTGGGATAATCGGTTGACTGGGCAGATCGACTCGTCGAAAAAAAACACCTTCGCCTGCTTTTGCTGGGGAAAAACTTAAACTGACTTCTTCGCCCGTATGGATTCCCACTCCATTAAACTTTTCTGCTTTTTGGAGAGTCTTTTGCTGTCGAACTGTTTTCATGCTTCCTTTTTCCACAAAAAATATCGTAGAATGAGAGAAAATCGCCTAAAAAAGGAGTCTCTCCATGTCAGACATTGTCTATCTCACCGAAGAATCTTTTCCATCAGCTATAGCTACAGGTACTGTACTTGTAGACTTTTCAGCAGAGTGGTGCGGCCCCTGCAAAATGCTGAGCCCTATTTTGGAAGCGCTTGCCACAGCAGTTCAGGGCAGAGCAACTGTTGCCAAGATAGACGTAGATGAAGCCCAAAAAATTGCAGGCAATTATGACATCACCTCAGTTCCCACCCTCATCCTGTTTGTTGATGGCGTAGAAAAGAAAAGAGTCGTGGGCTTGCAAAATCTGACATCATTAAAAAATCTTCTTGGGTAAAAACTCATGAATGGCCTTCCGGCCATTCATGAGCTATCTTTTCCTTACTTCTTCGCAGGAGTTTGGGTTACTTCGGAAACATCATCGTCATCTGAATCATCATCGTCGTCATCTGAATCCTCATCGTCATCGTAGTTTTCGTCGCCAGTAGGATCATCAGTTGCTTGGGAGAGCGTCTCTTTTGTGATTGGATTAAGCTTTACAACTTCAACTTCAAAAATCAGAAGAGCATTTGGAAGAAGCTGGCCAGAAGTTCCATACCCAAGATCTGGGTGAATGAAAATCTTTCGTTTCTCCCCAATTTTCATCCCCAGTACGGCTTCGCGGAACCCTGGAATTGTGGTCTTTAAGTTAATTGCAACAGGCTCGCCTGAATCTCGTGAGCTTCCAAAAGAGGTGCCATCCAAATATTTCCCGCTATAGTGTACAACTGGGATTACCTGCTCTGTAACAACTTCCCCTTGCCCTGGTTGTTGGATCTGATACTGTAACTTACCTTTTTCTGGCTCAACAATCCCTTTTTCTTTGGCATTTTTTGCCATAAACTCATTTGCATCTTTTAAATTCTTCTCAGCCATGTCCTTGAAGCCATATTCCTGCATTAAAGAAAGGGCTTCTTCATACTCTTGTTCAGTCAAGGGAGCCGCTTTACCAGCTTTTGCTTCTTGCATGCCCTTCACAACACTATCAAAATTAAGGTGGATAATTGGGTTATCAAGGCTTTTGGCAACAAAATGCCCATACGTTTCAGAGACCTTGGCAACATTTGCCGGAGAGAAAGCCTCTTCTTTTGAAGGGCGCTCGGCCTTTGGTTTTTCTTGGGTCTTCTCTTCAGCGAGAAGCATCCCGCCGCACACAACCATTAAGGTCAGCATTATGCGGCTTGCTTTTTCCATTTGTTTCCTCATAACTTAACTTTCTCCTGTTTGCGTTTTGATTCCTAACTCTTTTAATTGTTCCGCCGTAACCCCTGAAGGAGCTTCGGTCATTGGATCTATTGCTCGTTGATTTTTTGGAAAGGCAACAACATCTCTAATGCTGTCAGTACCTGTAAGAATCATAATCAGCCTATCAAAACCAAGCGCAATGCCTAGATGCGGTGGTGTTCCATACTGCAAAGCCTCAACAAAGAAGCCAAATCGATCACGGCATTCTTCTTCAGTAAGCCCAATCAGGCGAAACACTTTTTCTTGGAGCGCTCCATCATGAATTCTCTGGGCTCCAGAAGCCATTTCATACCCGTTGATCGCAAGGTCATAACTTGAAGATCGTGCTTCCAACGGCTGTTTCTCGATTAAATTAATATCCTCAAGGTGGGGAGAGGTAAAAGGATTGTGCTCGCATTCAATCTTCTTTTCCTCTTCATTCCAGGCAAATAAGGGAAAGTCGATCACCCAGAGAGGCTCATACGAATTTTCATCGATAAGACCATGATCTTTTGCGATACGTCTGCGTAACTGATCAAGTGCTTGCAAGAGCCTCTTACGCCCGCCTGCCAATAGAAAGATAATATCGCCCTCTTGGATCTCAAATCGCTCTATCCAAGCAGGGATTTCTTTGAGATCAATAAATTTCGCCAATGGCCCCTGCAGCCCTTCATGGGTTTTCTTCGCCCAAGCAAGTCCCTTGAACCCAAACTGGGAAACAAGAGAGGTGTATTCATCAATCTCTTTTCTGCTCAAAAATGAGCCTTTTTTAAAATTGAGCCCTTTCACTATACCCTGAGCAGCTATTGCATCAGATAAAAAGGGAGCAGATGTTTTTCGTGCAAGATCTGTTGCTTCAATAAGGGGCATGCCAAAACGAAGATCAGGCTTGTCGCATCCATATCGCTCCATACACTCTCTATGGGTCAGCCTCTTAAATGGTGCTGGAAGCTCTACTCCCCTGCATACACGAAACATGCGTTGTACGAGCCGCTCAATGATCGGAAACAAATCGTCCTTAGAACCAAAACTCATCTCAATATCGATCTGATGAAATTCAGGCTGTCGGTCTGCTCGCAAGTCCTCATCACGAAAACAGGTGGCAAGTTGAAAATATCTGTCTAACCCCCCAACCATGAGTATCTGTTTAAACATCTGCGGCGACTGGGGGAGCGCATAAAACTCCCCTTGATGGATTCTAGAAGGCACAAGATAGTCTCTGGCTCCTTCAGGAGTGGATTTACTCAGTATTGGAGTTGTAATTTCAGTAAATCCATCTTCGCTCAGGGAGCTTCTGGTTGCCATCATGGCTTGATGGCGCACGATCATGTTTGAAATAATCTTGCCTTTTCTCATGTCAAGATAACGATATTTCAAACGCGTTTCTTCATGCACATCCATTGTTTCATCAGCTACAGGGAAGGGTAAAGGCTTTGCTTCAGACAGCACGCGAAGCTTACTGGCAAAAATCTCAATCCGTCCAGTAGGAATCTTGTGGTTGGGATTTTCTCTAAAAACAACCTCTCCTTCCACTGTAATGACATATTCACTGCCCAATTGTTTTGACAGATCATATACATCTTGGGGTGAAAATCGAAGATCGAAAACTATTTGGGTAATGCCATAACGATCTCTCAGATCGACAAAAACCATGGCGCCAAGATTGCGTACACGATGGACCCAGCCTGAGAGGACTACCTGTTTCCCCACATCCTCAGCACGAAGCGCGCCGCACGTGACTGTTCTATATACTACCATGGAACTTAACCTTTTGTGTGTCGTGAGTGTAAAAGATGGACAAGTACATCAATCTGATCAAGAGAAACTTCTGTCAATGTTCCATCTGCAAGATATTTAAGAGATCCTTTACCTGTTTCAAGCTCTCTTTCGCCCAATACAAGCAGCCATTCAGCTCCAGCATCCACAGAAGCTGCCACTGCCTGCTTCAATTTTCTCCCTGTAAAGTCAACCACAGACCTGACAGAGCGTTTTCGGAGCTCTTCTACGAGCAAAAATGCTTTTGTTTTTGCATTATCATCAAGAGGAAGAATCATAAGGGTCAGTTGCGGCGGCTGAATATGCTCAGCAATCCCCTCCTGTAAAAGGAGCTGGATAACTCGCTCTAATCCTACGCCAAAGCCAATTGAAGGCAAGTCTGGACCTCCAAGCTGTTTCAGAAGTCCATCATACCGGCCGCCGCCGCCTACACTATTTTGAGCGCCAAGCTTTCCAGATGTCACTTCAAATACAGTGCGTTGATAATAGTCCAACCCTCTCACCAAGAGCGGAGAGATCTCAAATGGTACTTTAATGAGCGTTAAGAGCTCTTGAATCCGCGCAAAATGAGCAGCATCGCTGCTATTTAAGTAGGAAAGTATGGAGGGAGCTCCTTCCAGCACCTTCTTGTCATTTGGATCTTTTGAGTCGAGAATTCGCAAAGGATTCTTATCAAACCTTCGCTGACTATCTTCAGACATAGTACTTAAGTGGCCTCGTAAATACTCCAGCAAGGCTTCTCTAAATCGAGTACGGCACTCTCCATCTCCTAAAGAATTCATGTGTACTTTTAGATTTGTCAGCCCAAGTCGTTCATAGAGTTGATAAAGCAGAGAGATGACCTCCGCATCAGCTTCAGGAGCAGATACACCTAATAACTCCACACCAAATTGATGGTGTTGTCTGAACCTGCCTGCCTGAGGCCGCTCATAGCGAAACATAGGCCCAATGTAAAAATATCTGAGTGCTTGGATGGGTGACTTGATCCCATGTTCCACCAGCGCTCTCATAACAGGGGCAGTACCTTCGGGGCGAAGCGCGAGTTCTCTTCCTCCCCTATCAGGGAACACATACATCTCTTTGGAGACAATATCAGTTTCTTCCCCTATTCCACGGAGGAACAGTTCAGCTCGCTCAAAGATCGGAGTGCGAAACTCAAAAAATCCATAGTCAAAAGCAAGTTTCTTAATTACCCCTTCTACATACTGCCATAAATGGGTTTGTCTCCATGGCTCATCTGAAACGAATGGCATAATATCAAAAACACCCGGCGGGCTCTGGATTTCCATACGAATACGCTCCTTAAAACCTAATGTAGACAACAAGAGAACAATTAAATAGAGAAGAAGGAAAAAAAGAAATGAAAAAATGAGGGCTTACGAGCTTATTCAGTCACTCTGAAAATTTTCCATGCTCATAGCGAATATTGCTTTTTTGGACATAATGACAAAGGCGTCAAATCGACGCCTTTGGAACAGATCTGCGCTGGGGTCAGGAAGAACGCTCGACCGATGGATACTCTACTGTCTGAAGATGAGGAGTCCTTCCATCAAAGAGAGACCATCTAATCTTTTTCACATCCTCATTTGACGTGTAGATTTCAAGACACATAAGCTGTTGAAGACAAAATTTTGCGGAAAGCGCCCTTGGGTTTTCAGTATGTAGTTTTAGGGTCTTAACATCTGGGTTGGCCCTGCTAAGGGTTTCAAGATCAGCCGCATCTTTTACGTGCCATTCGGCTTCATGACAAAAACTATATGAACAAACAGGAAATGCCATAATATCACCTCTTTAAAAATATAATAATGTCGATATTACTAATTATATC
>PMZB01000134.1 GCA_003170575.1 Chlamydiia bacterium
AAAAACACAGTTATAATATTTATAAAACAATTTACACTGAAAAGCACTAGGCTATAAAAAAGTGTAAGCCCTGAGATTACAGTATAGTCACGCGTGATTACACCGTTTACAAACCATTGTCCTAATCCAGGGAGGCTGAACACGCGTTCCACAACGAAACTTCCAACAAGCAAATTGGCAATCGTAGGGCCGATGTAGTGAAAGACTGGAAGCATGGCATTTGGAGCAACGTGGTATAAGAGCACATTTTTTTCAGATAATCCCTTCATGCGCGCTGTAACGACCCACTCTTTTGAAAGAATATCAAGGGTATTTGCACGCATAAGCCGCATGATCGAACATGTGGGCCCAAGAGCAAGTGCTAAGGAAGGAAGAATCAAGTGGAAAAAATTCCCTCCCCGCGCTACTGGAAAGATGGGCAAGAGTGTTGCCAGGACAAGTTGAAGAGTAGCGGCAACCACAAAGCTAGGCATAGAAATTCCGAGAGTTGCGCACAGGGTTGTGGCGACATCCAGCCGTTTATTCGCATACGTTGCAGAAAGCGCTCCTAAAAGAGCTCCAAGGGGAAGTGCGATACAAAGTGCTTGCAGACCTAAAACAAAGGAAATGGGAAAGCCCCGCACGATTATTTTAATGACAGATTCGCTAGGATATCGCAAAGATGTGCCAAGATCGCCATGAAAGACTTGATTGATGTAGGCAAAATACTGCTTGTATAAAGGCTGATCCAACCCCCATTTATGCCGAAGAGCTTGCATAACTTCTGTTGGAAGCCCTTGCTCTTCTTGGAAAGGATCTCCAGGCATCATGTGGGAGAGAATAAAGCATAAAGTTACAATGCTAAAAAGGAACAAGCAAAGATGCAAAAATACTTTTCCCAGCTTGATGAGGAGGGTTTTCTTCCTTTCAGGGCTGGATTGGATCGATATATCCGAATGGGGATACTCTAATTCCATCGGAAGAACCCTCATTTATGTAAGTAAAACTTGCATGGAAGAGAGGAATTATAGGGAGCTCTCTTGCAAGAAGTTGTTCCATTTTTAAAAAAAGTTCTTTTCGCTTTGCTGCATCAGTGGCTTCGTTGGAGGTGCATAAAAGCGATTGATACACATGCGATTCCCAGCCTGTGTTATTTGTTCCATTTTCAGCATTTTCAAACACACTGTAGAAGGCATGTGGGTCAGGATAATCAGGGAGCCAGTTGCTAAGGGCGATGTCATAATCAAGATGAGAAATCTTACTAAAAAATTGCTTTGTCTCACAGGGGTGAAGTTCAACATCAATGCCAAGATGCTTTTTAAAATCCTGCTGCAATACTTGTGCGATTTTTAAGCTTCTCTCGCCTGCACCAAAAAGAAGAGCCAGATGAATTGATTCTGGCGAGGTATTTGTTTCTGTGCAGTAATCAGACAGGAGCGATTTTGGATCTTCAACAGGAGAGTCTGCAGAAGGATTCTGTTTAAGCATTATAGGAGGAACAAGGCCGTATGCAGGTATTTGTCCTCCTTGGAGCACATGTTCTACAAGAGCTTTTCTATCAATGCATAAGGATAACGCTTTTCGTATTCGGACGTCAGTAAGAGGGGATTGTAAGCAGTTAACGCGCAGGAAAAAAGTACCTAACGCTGGGGCAGTACATAACTTGTTTTTCCCTTTGAGGTAATGAATAACATCGATCGGCAATGTTCCAAGAGGGGAGCCTGCCCATTCGAGCTCATGTCGTTCGATCATAGAAACAGCCGTGGTATCTTCCACGATGGGAAAATCAAGACACTCATATTTTACATGGCTTGCCCCGAAATATTTTTCATTTTTTACTAATCCAATTGATGATTGAGGAATCCATTCAAGGAACATGTAAGGACCGCTTGAGGGGGCGGGATTGGCAGCTTTAAACGTGCCTCCTTGCAGGGCGTACTTTTTTGGGATAGCAACGTAAGGGAGTGTAGAGAGAAGTTCTTTAAAAAAAGGACAAGGCTGCTCAAGCTCGACCTCAAGCAGGCGATCCCCTTTGGCGCGTACCCCTAATCTTTCAGAAGACTGAATGCCGTTATACACATCTTTTCCATTGCGTAACCAAAAAAGAAAGTGCGCATTAGGAAAGGCATGGCCCTTATTAAGCATAGAGGTCCATGAATAGACAAAATCTTCGGCGGTAACTGGAGACCCATCAGACCACAAGGCATCCCTTAGGATAATTTGATAAAGAACGCCATCTTCAGAGCATTCGATTGATTGAGCAAGTTCGGGATAAATATTTCCATCCGCAGCAAGCCGAGTCAGCCCCGAGTACACAAGGTGGAGTAGGTTTGTTGAGGTAAGTTCTCGAGCTTGACGAGGGTCAAATGTAGTAATGTCAGAAGGAATAGCCATCCGCATCTGGGGTTGCCTCCCACTCTTTATCGGGTTCATCATAATGGAATAGCAAGTCAGGCCGAGAACCACGGCTGCAATGGGCACAATAATTTTCCACTTCATATATTTCTCCGTGAATCCCAAGAAGTGTACTCGCTTGCGAGGAAAGTTTGAAATGCAAAAAACGATTAGGCAAATAATTGGCTAAAAGAGTATCTCATGAAGGTACACAAAGGAGAAGCATATGGGGCGGTCTGCAAAAATTGTGACAACGATCGGAGTAGTGGTAATCCTTATTATTTTTTACCATTTTATCTCGACAAAACTCATGCACCGTGAAACAAAAAAAGTGGATATGCCCGTTATAGAAAGGGTTGATCTCACTGAGGAATGGAAGGAATATCGGCCTCAAACAGAGCGCTTTAGTGTAACCTTTCCAACTACTCCTCAACATGCTGCGCAAATGATTCCAGTTCCAGATGGCGACGGATTTATTCGATATGACATGTACCTGGCACTATCCAGGAAAGGCGCAACCTTCATGATTAATGTCATCGAATACCCCGCGACATTTAATATGGCAGATGTTGATAGCTTGCTTAACGGAGTTATGCGCGAAATGATTGGAGGGAATCCATCCAATGCTCTTTTGAATAGTAACCATGGGACTTTTGATGGCAATCCTTGCCTTGAGTTTCTTCTCCACAACAAAAAAGCTACAATGAAAACAATGGTCGTCCAAAAAGATCACACAATTTATGTTCTCAGTGCAGCAGACATCACCCAAGAACTCGCAGAAGAAGGCTTCAAAAAGCTAGAGAATTCATTCAAAATACAGTAACTATTCACAAGCCCCCCCTTTAGTGGGGGGGGTGAAGACTACCTGGGGAAATAGCTCGAAGTGTCTAGCTGAACATTGGGCGGAAAAAGAAGAATAGTGTTCCCGCTTGCTTCTAGACGCCGATCGGTGAAACCTACAGGGTTATAGGAAATTTCTAAACTAGGGTTTTTCCTTCTTAGAGAGTCTAACGTCTTTTGCGGAATTGGAAGCTCTCGTGATGAAATTTCAATTCTTCCAATGGGCATGGAAAACTTGGTATGGCCCCTGACCGCCAAGGGAGTCAGTACGCCACCTTTAAGAAATTCACAATATGTGCAAAATTGATGAATATCTTCGACACTTGTCACTCGAAGAGTTACTTTTCTTGGAGATTCATCTGTCACAACTCTGAATACATCTCCACCCTTTTCTTGCCAGTTTTCCATAACATCTGCCATAAAACTTGTCTGGATTGGGCCTATGCCATTTTCATCGTTACAATTGCGCTCTTCTAAAGTTTTAATGAGCTTGTCCAATTCAGCTTGGTTCAACTTAGGGGGGACAAATGTGTCACGTGCAAAAGGACCAAAAGGGCCAAATTGGCGCAATTTTCTACATTGACTCTCGGTAAGAAAAGACGGTTTAGAATCTTGGGCAACGAGCCAAACAACTTTACAGTAATCAAGGAGAGGCTCTGTCTTTTTCTTCAATGCATTGATCAATGCATCAAAAGCCATCTTTCGTACTTCAGGCTGCCTCCTCCCATTTTCTACTTCTGAAATAAATTTGAGGGCTGTAGTGGGAGTAAGTGTACTTGGAAGTTTATACCCAGCATTCAATGTATGTAACGCCTCTGCATATTCCACTGTACACTTTTGACCAACGAATTTGCTCATTGCGGTAAATGGTGTGAAAGTGCGAGCAACATTTGCAGATTCTTGAGTTGAAGGACTACTTGGTCCAGGCCTTACTTGTTTAAAGACTTGATCTGTTGAACAGGTCAGCTTGCTGGTTTCTGCCGTTGCAGAATCAACTTCCATTGGGACGATCCCTTGGCGAACCTCTGAATCAGGGGATCTGCACATAAAATCACCGGATCCCCTTATAAAATCTAATTTTGCGCCCATAGTTACTTGCCTCCTTAGACATGTACGTCTACAAAACACATAAAACAATAGATAGGGTTTTTCATGAGGTATTTCTGTTTTGTCCTCTTCTGAACACCCTTACAAATCTCTGCAAGAATTACACAGCCTAACGGATTTTTGTATCAAGTAAAGATTGCTTTTTTTTTATTTTTTTTTTGGATATTATCCTAAATCACCCTGTGGAGTCTGTTTTTCGAGTGATTTATAAGTATTGATTTGGAGTTTTCCATGGAAAAAATGAACTTAGCGCTTAAATCTGGCCGTGAAAAATCTGTGAAAATGAGGCACCAATGGATATTTT
>PMZB01000095.1 GCA_003170575.1 Chlamydiia bacterium
TGCCGGCTCCTGCGAGGAGGATCCAGTCTTCTTATCACGCCCGATGGTCCGCGCGGCCCTCGAAGGGTGATGAAAGAAGGCATTTTATTTGCCTCCAGAAAAGAGAATGTCCCGATCATGCCAGTTACTTGGGAGGCTTCTAAAACTTTTACGCTGAACAGCTGGGATCAATTTCGCATCCCCCTTCCTTTCTCTAGAGTGGATTTTCACTTTGGCACGCCACAGATCTATACCAACGATGCAGTTTTATCTCCTTGTTAATTATTGCAAGTAAAAATTATAATTTTTATTTTAAAAAAATAACAGGACCTTATAAATATGAACATAGAACCAACCAAGCCTTCCTGCCCATTTCTCGACCCCTATCAACCAGTAAGCGATATGGTAAGTGTAGAGGCCAAAACTACTGCAGCCTTAAAAAATGCAGCATCGGATATTTTGAGAGACTCTCCCTTTCCTCCCATGACAGACCATCAAAAAAAATGCTTGTTAACATCTATTGCTCATAAAGAGTACACACTGTTAATAAAATACCTTAATGGAGACGATCTTTCTGCCTACCCTGAATTACCCCTGGACCCTACTGTAGAGCAAGATTTTCGTGTCGGTATGAAGTCCTTGATCCACTCTTTTCTTCCAGACACTGAACCCATCTCTACTTATTTTGCAGAGATTGATGAAGCCCGCGAACAGATCAGAAGAGGAGATTTCATTGGAACGGACAATAAAGTACGCAATGCCCTTGCCGGGCCTCCTCTTCAAGGCATAACCGACCCTGCTCTTTTTTCCGAAGGCGCGCTTCGTACACCAGAAAAGTTTCCTGGAGAACGCCTTGAAAGATATCAAAGCTTCGAGCCAAGATCCCAAAATTTTGATCCAGAAAATCCATGCAAAGGATTTGCTTTTTGCCTTCGTGGATTCTCGACCCCAACATTCCAACCTGAATTTGAGAAGAGATTTTCATCTTTTGAGGGTAATGACACAGAAGTTTCGGTTGCTTCTACTCAAGGTCGCAGGCCTCATATGGAGGACACTCATGCCGCTACAAGCGTGACGATTCAAGGCAAAGAAATTCCTTTCTTTGCCCTTTTTGATGGTCATGGTGGGATTGAAACCGCAGAGTTTCTTGAAAAAAATATCCAGCCCATTCTTCAACAGCAACTCTCACTTCTTAAAAAACCACTAGATAAAGCCGCACCAAGCGCAATTGAAAATATTTTGACTGGCCTTCCAGTAAAAATGGAACAGGAGAGAAGAAAAACTCATCCAAAGAAGGATACATCTGGAGCAACTTTTACGTTAGTTATTCCCCTTCTCAGAAAGATATTTGTAGCAAACGCAGGAGACAGCAGGGTTGTGGCACTACAGGGGGAAAAAACAATTCAACTCACTGAAGACGCTTCTGCAAACAGTCTGCCTTTCCAAAAAGGTGTCATAAAGCGCGGCGGTACCATCAAAGCAGGTCGAGTTAATGGCGATCTTGCAGTCGCTCGTGCTGTTGGAGATACAGATGTTCCAGGCATTACGCCTCGGGCAAAAGTGACCTGGCTTCATGTATCTTCTGATGAACAGATAGTAATTATAGGATGTGATGGCCTGTTTGAGAGTACTACATCTCAAACGATTGCAGATGAATATCGATCGAAGAAAACGGCTAAAGCACTCCCCACAAAGGCATTTGATTGGGGAAGCGAAGACAATATAACTGCCATGGTCGTAAAAATTCAAAACTCCGCATTAGCTAAGCCCCCTGCTTCACCTCCTTTTTCCCCTCTTGACGAGAGAGTTCTAAATTTTTTCAAAGCCGCTATCTCCTGTGGTAATTTCACACCATTTACTAAATTCATGAGAGGAAAACAGTTCAATATCGGAACTACCCCAATACCAGATGCTGCTATGGAATTGAAATTTCTTCAAACTATGCAGTCTTTCATACATTCCCCCATACCGCAAGGAACCATCTGGGGTGCACACTTTGCTAAGGTTCGAGAGCTCTACCGGCAACAGGAATTTACCGGTACGGAGGATAAGATAGATAACGCCTTGGCAGGGCCTTTTCTTTTTGATATATATCGTCGTAGTGAAGGTGCGCTTCACACACATCACAAAACACTGGAAGGACTTGAACGATGGAAAACTGATCCAAACTTTAAGATTGACAATCCCCCTCGAAAGCTTCCTTTTTTGCCGGCATACCGCACCATGAGCATTCATAACGAAACATATCCCTTTACCTGTATTAAACCAAATGATACCCAGATCTTTACCGCCAACTATTCTCCTAAATCTACAAAAACCCTATTTTCTAATACAATTGAAGTGCAGAAGGAAAAGATTCCTTATTTTGCATTCTTTGTTCATGAAGAGAATGCATCTCTTTATTCGATAGACACAGAATTACCGTGGTTTCTTGATAACTATCTATCCCCCTTTCTTAGTGAACATTTTGCCCTCTTAGGAAGACCCTTATCCCAAGCAACTCTTAACCAGATCAAAAATTGCTTGGCAGTACTTCCAGTAAAGTTTCACCAACAATGGGAAGCTGACCGCGGACGAACAAAGGCCTCTGTATTTTGTACAATTGCAATCTGCATTAATGGAGCAATATGGATACTCAATGTGGGATGTAATAGAACCTTAGCGCTCGTTGGGCCTGAGACGTATCAACTCACCGAAGATGCTTTACCAACTACTGAACGTTTTCGAAGGGGGATTGAAAAACGCAACGGCCCGCCTTTAGACGATCCTTTCTGGATTACCCATATGAGCGCTCGTAGTATCTGTGATATCAGCCCTGAGTGGATTACACGCCGCGCCAAAGTTACTCGCATGCCTTTCCCCGATCATCAGCCGCTAACGCTTATTATTGGCTCCTCAAACCTCTTTAATACACTCACGTCAGAAGAAATAGGAGATGAATACAGAGATACAGAAACACCAGAAGCTCTTATCCAAAAAGCCCTAGAGTCAGGAAGTCGAGGGATTATGAGCGCTGCGGCCATAAATATCGGACAATTTAACACACTAAATACTTGATTTATGAGGCTACCCCCAAAACAGCTTCCATAGCCTCGATAATGATATGAAGTGCAGTCATATGCACTTCTTGGATGCGGTCTGAAGTGGAAAAGGTGGGCACAATAAGTTCATAATCAGCTTTACCTAAAAGAGCGCCTCCTCCTTTACCTAAAAAGGCAACTACTGTGAGCCCTCTTTTTTTCGCCTCTTCCACACCAAGCAGGATATTTTTAGAGTTCCCACTTGTTGAAAGAGCAATAAATACATCGCCTTTTGCGCCAAATGCCTCAATTCCTCGTGCAAACACATGGTCAAACCCGAAATCGTTGGCTACACACGTTAAGTGGCCAGGTTCTGAGAGAACGATCACAGGAAATGCTTTTCTAGGTTTCCTAAAATTACCAGTTAACTCTTCTGCAAAATGGGCTGCATCGCACAAAGATCCGCCATTACCTGCAATGAGAACTTTGTTAAGAGATTGAAACGTAGAGGCAAGAAGAATCGCCGCTTGTTCCATAAAGGAAAGGGCCTCTTTGGAAGTCAAAAAGGAAACTGCTTCTTGTGCATCGTGCACCGACTTTTTGAGCAGCGGAAGGATAACAGAACTAGATGGACCCATAGAAAAATACCTGTGGAAACTATTTTTGAGAACCAGTATAGGTATTGGGATTGTTCAAGTCTAGATTCAAAAATGTTGAAGCCGGCTTGTTGGGCAAAAGGGGAAATTATTTTTAATCTCATCAAAAATCTTCCACTGCCCAGGACCATGTGGGCAAAGGCCCCAACAAGACCGGCCTCAACACAATTTTATAAGAGGTCTTAAGCCTCTTGTATATCCACCTGTGCTGGATGGGATTACAATTTCTAGTACGTTCATTACATTCGCAGGCGAAAATTAAGAAACGGTAAATCCAGAATTAAGTTTTGATTTTTTTTCAAAGGCAAAGGAACGCGAAGCGGTGCTTCGTGCCCGAGCCCG
>PMZB01000229.1 GCA_003170575.1 Chlamydiia bacterium
AATTTTTTGTATATCAAGAATGTTTTTGATCAGGCTTTTTCTCCAGCCATTTGAACGTAAACATCCCTATGCGTGAAACTACTTCCCCGCAAACTCCAGGGGCTTTGGTGTATTTATTTGCGATTTCGAAAAGGGGTATAAGAGGAAGTTCTTGAGCAGCAATTTCTTCTGCTTGCTTGAGATACTTTTCTCGTTCACTGAGAGAATTTGTGGCTTCAGCTTGATCAAGAAGCTCTTTGTAGCGCTCATTTTGCCAGCATGTGCCGTTGATGCCATTGTTTGTATATTTCAGAAACTGGAGGTTATAGATCGGATCACTAACCCAGGAGAGCCATGCGGCAGTAGCCAGATCAATATTTCCAGAGTGGGTTTTCTGCAAATAGGTGCCCCAATCACAGTTCTCAAGGTCAACGTGAATATGAAGCGTGGTTTTTATTTTTTGTTGTAAGTACTCAGCCATAAGTCTGGACATAGGTTCTGCCCAGTGCGTTAACGTAAGTGTAGGAAACGTTTCCCTTGTAAGCCCGACCTCTTTCAGCCCTTCTTCAAAACACTTGTTCGCATACTCTGCGTTACCATCTTGAAACGCAGGCTTTTTTAATGCGGAGAGGAAGGAGGGAACAATACTGTGAGAGGGTCTCTCTCCCCCTTTGAGAAGAAGATAACAAAGATCTCCCCGTGAGATGGAAGAAGCGATTGCATGGCGAATTTTTGCTGATGCCAGATAAGGCTTTTTCGTGCAGGAGATCATCCAGTAAATGCTTCCTGTATCTGCTAAGGAAAGAGAGCCCTCTAGAGTAAGCTTTTGAATAATTTCAAGGTCGCATAGTCCGCAAGGATCCCCAAACCAGTCAAGTTCACCTCGTTCAAAAAGAGCATATGCCGTTGAGGGTTGCTCTATGATAGGAAAGGAGATGCGAAATGCTTTTGCACAGTCTTTATTCCAGTACAAAGGATTTCTTTCCAAAATGATATGCGACTTCAACACGTGTTCTTTTAGGAGAAAGGGGCCGTTGCAAACATAGTGAGGGAATGAATTCTTTGACCAACTCGGGTCAGCGTTCGCTATTTTTTCGCACACAGGCAGGAAGATAGGGTTAGCCGTAAGTTCCAGAAAGTAGGGGGTAGGGTGTTCCAGGGTAACTTGGAGCGTGTGGTCATCAAGTGCTGCCACTCCCACGTCGCTAAGAGAGCATTCGTCCATCTTTGCCTTTTTCCCGTTTTTGAGGACAAAAAATGGATATGCATAGGATGTAGTAAATTGCGGCGAGAGAGCTGATTTCCAAGCGTAACAAAAATCCTGGGCCCGGACCTTTTCTCCATTAGACCAGAGGGCATCTCTTAAGTGAAACGTGTACTCAAGGCCGTCAGATGAAATGGAATAAGACTTAGCAAGGGCAAGCTCAATAGTTCCGTCTTTGCCTAAACGGCAAAGCCCTTCAAAAAGGTCTCGTAGGATAACCTGAGAGCGTCTGTCGCCGCCAACGCGAGGATCTAAGGAAAATGGCTCTGCTTGGAGGTACAGGTGAACAGTCGTATTGGATGCTCCATTTTGCTTTCTCTTGCAGCCAGGTGAAAAAAACAGGCAAAGTAAAAGAAGGTGAACAATCCAAACTTTTTTCATCATATCAGGGCGCTCTCTCTATTTCTTTCAAGTCCAGTTCTCCTATAGTTGAAAAGATTTCTCCTTGTATATTGGTTTTGGCATACCGGCCGGACTCTGAGCAAATTGGGATGATGGGTAGTTCAGTCATGATAAGTAGTTCTGCCTCACGAAGCAGAGTATTTCTTTTCTCTTGATCTTGTTCTAAATCTGCAGCGCAAAGAAGCTTTTTATACTCGGTAGATTCCCAAGGGGTGCTGATAATGCCACTATTTGCATCTCTAAGAATATTTAAATTATACATTGGGTCTGCGAACCAGGAAAACCAGGATCCAAAGGCTAGGTCAAATTTTCCGGATGAAAGCCTTTGCCAGTACACAGAGCTTTCGCACAGTTCAAACTGTATGTCAATATCTAGATCCTTTTTAAGCTGAGCTTGAATAGCTTGGGAGATAAGTACATAGACGGGATTCATTCTTACTAAAAGATGAAAAGTGGGGATTTCATCGTTTTGGAATCCTGCTGCTCCCAGCGCGCTTCGTAGGAGTTTTTTGGCTGCAGCAGGGTCTGCTTTCTGGTGTGCGAAAGGAAAAAAGGAAAGACTTTTTGGAAGTATGCTATAGATAGGAGACTCTTCCCTTTGGAGAAGGTCCTTGCAAAGACTAAGTCGATCGATGCCAAGAGAAAGCGCACGTCTGATTTCTGGTGTTGAAAGGTGTTTTTTTTGGGTATTACAGACAAGCCATCTGATAGTTTCTTTCCCCATCTTGTGAAGAGCTTTTTTTCTCTCTAGCTCATGAGTAAATTCTGTCCGCATCATCGCGATAAAGGGCTGTCCATACCAATCTAGTTCTCCAGCGAGGAACATATTGTAGGCGGTAGATGTGTCTTCGATGATTGCGAAAGAAAGACTATCCGTTTTTACTGAACCACAGTCCCAATAAAAGGGATTCTTTTTGAGCAGAGCGGCCGATTTGATTTGATATTGATCCAGCATAAATGGGCCGTTTGAGACAAAATGGTCTTTTGTCCAGTTTGGAAACTTTTCCACTACAGCCTGGCATACTGGAGAAAAAAGGGGATTAGATAAGAGGTCGAGAAGGTAAGGGACTGGATGTTCTAGAGTAATTTCAAGGGTAGATGAATCAAGAGCGTTTAGACCAAGCGTGTCAGGAGAGGCTTTGCCTTGATATATGTCTTTAGCATTTTTTATGAGGAAATATATATAGGCAAAGGACGACTCTGCGCTGTGATCAATAATACTTTTCCAGGCATACACAAAATCGTTCGCCGTTACATCTAATCCATTTGACCACTTTGATGGCCGAAGCTTGAATGTATATTTTGTGCAGTCTTCAGAAAGAGTATAGGACGTTGCTAGAGCAAGTACCGGCAGCCCTTCTTTTCCTATCCGAGAGATGCCTTCAAATAGAGGTCTTGTCAAAAGTTGGGAAACACCATTTCCTCCAATCCGTGGATCTAGAGATTGAGGATCGCTATCAAGAGAAAAACGAATTTGTGTTGGAGGTTTATGGGATGAGAGAAAATGACTTGTGGCTAAGTAACACATGAGGAGGAAGAGGGGGAAAAGGAAAACTAGTTTCTTCATACGGGCGCTATCCTTGAGAGTATTATGTAATAAGAACGGAAGAGGTAGGATTTGAACCTACGGTTGGAGTCATCCTCCAACATCTGTTTTCGAGACAGACGCATTCGGCCACTCTGCCACTCTTCCAAAATGGGAAGTGAAGTGTACTTGAGGCGTTCATTTTTTGGGAGAGGAAATACTCTGCAAACTCTACAATAAATTAATATAAAAAACCGTTGCGCTGACTTAAAATTATTATTTCACAGGTCGGTTTTTCCTTTTCCTCAGGTGTAACATCGACCAGTAAGTCATGTCTGGGGTAGCAG
>PMZB01000242.1 GCA_003170575.1 Chlamydiia bacterium
GTTCTTTGATTGTCTGAACTTTTTATTCTTCTCTCTATGCATTCTTGCAGCACGCTAAACTGAATATGTTTTTCTTGAGCTTCAAATTCCGTTTTAAACTCTGGATTGAATGTCTCCACCACTTTGAAAACACCTTCAATAATGCGTGCAGGAAATTCATTTCTCTTGCGAATTTCGTTTATTTCCCGATCCAGCAATGATAAAAAATCTGGATAAGAAATATCTGTTCCTTTTACTTTTTCTAAAAGTTCATTCCCTAGGCTCATCCCAAAGGCAACATCATAATTTGCAAAAACAGATGTTTTCAGTGAATCAACTTTCTCTAGCACTTTGCCAACCGGACTGTCTTTAGCAAACGGAATATTTTTCATGAGAGAAAGTCTTCGAATAGTCCTCTCAAGATGGCATAAGGAAAGAACTGTTGCCTGATTTGGCTGTTCCAAAATTTTATCCACCCTCTTTCCAAACTGCAGGATTCCTTCCTGAGAAAAGGGAAAAACCTTCTTAGAACCAAACACGGAACACAATTTTGACCAGACAGTATCTTGGTATGCTCCAAAAGTCCCCTGGGTTGATTCTTTAATATGGAATTTATTCCCAGTGAATACGCAAGGAGTGGTTTCCATTTTCTCAGTAAACCCACGGTCTCCTGATTGTTTTATACTCGCTCGCACAAAAAACCCTGGTTCTTCCGGAAGTTCTGGGTGAAAAAACACTCCCTCCCAATATGCTACAGGGTGTTTCCCCTGACACGAGAAGGAAACACCAATTTTTTGTCCAGGCTCAACCTGTTCAGGAGTAAGTATGAACCCATTAATATGTCTATTTGCAAACTTTCCTAAAACTGAAAAGAAATCGACTGACACATACTGCAAGGTAGAATAAGTCATAAGAGAAGTCGCGGCTTTTTCAGGATTTCTGATGGAATTTTCTCTAAAGTATGCACTTATCCTTTGAAACAACCCCCAGCACAGAAGAATCTCCCTATCCTGCCCCACTACTTCTTGAGGAATATTCAGGGAATCTGCTGTAACGAGCGTATCACCAACATAGACTCCCTTATTCAACTGTCTTGGTAGCTCACTCAAAAGACAGTCCGCATCCTGAATGGGACTAAGCCACCTTTCAACCACTTCCTTTTTGTCTTCTGTATATGCAGGACTCAGATGTTTAGGCCGATCTAGGGGGCAAAAGGTTTTATTCAAAGACAACGACACTTTTCGAGAAAAAAAAGGCGGGAGAATTTGCTGAAATTTTTCTTGTAGCGCTATCCAGGCTGCATCTTTTTCTAACCATTCAAGATGCAAAGTGTCAACCTCATTTACAAATGAGTTTAGCTGGGACAAAGTATCCGCAATATCTTTCTTTTTTCCCTGAAACGCTGTCAGCCAATTATTAGACAATGGGAGGAGAAAATTATCTCTCACATACTCTAGAAAGTGATATTGATCCAAATATTTTAAAAGCTCGTCGCGCCCAAACACCTCAAAGATCTGGATATATGCCTTTCGCACCTTTTGTAGAGCTTGATGGTATTCTGCAGAAGAAAGCCCTGGCTCTTTCATACAAGAAGTAGCTTCAACAAGAACAGGCTCGAAAAAATATTCACAGACAAGACACTCTACTTCCTTTTTCTGCTCGGGAGAAAGTTTCCTAATCAACTCTTTGGCATCTCCCAGAGAAGTGACAAACTTGTTGGCTATCCCTGCAGCGGAAAATGGTGCCTCTTCTTGCTGAGGGTTTAGACTCGCAATTGCTGCATTAATTCGCGGAACTAAAAGATCCAGCTTTCGACTTTTTCCAAGAGAAGTTACAGCCGTTTGCAAGGAGCGTAATTTCTCTTGTATCTGAGGTGATGATTGGGATGAGGTTACAAGGGACGTGACTGCCTGGTGCGCCTTCCAAACAGTTGAAAGATCAAAATACTGAGAGGAATGGATCCATCGAACAACCCTTCCAATTACCCACCAGTGCGATTTGAATACAAAGTCACCTTTCTTTGTCATCAGAACAAAAGTATCTTGCGCAAAGAAATCCTTTATTTTCTCAGCAACAATCATCCTACCCCCCATCTCTATACTTCATAAGAAGACTTGTCATTTGATATACTACTAGTTTTTACACAACCAAACCACAATATTATCTATGATCGTTCTTGACGGTGTTACGAAAACAGTTGGTGCCCGCACCCTGTTTGAAGATGTTTCGATTACTTTTTCTCCTCACAATCGATATGGCCTTACAGGGCCAAATGGGTCGGGAAAAACCACCCTGCTCAAAATGATCGCAGGGTTAGAAGAAATAACAAAGGGCGTTATTTCTCGGCCAGCCAGATTAGGATTTTTGCGACAAAACATTTCAGAATTCCATAGCCTTACACCTATTCAGACGGTAATTATGGGAAATGGTCGGCTTTGGAAAGCCCTTTGCCGGCGGGATGAGCTCTATGAACAAGAGATGACGGACGAAATAGGTTTTGAGCTTGGAGAAGTCGAAACAATAATTATCGAAGAGGATGGGTATTCTGCAGAATCTAATGCACAAATGCTGCTGCATGGAGTTGGCGTATCAAGTGAATATGAAAATAAGCCTATGAAAGAGATTCCACAGGATATGCAGTTCAGGGTGCTTGTCTGCCAAGCGCTCTTTGGCAATCCTCAGGCGCTCATTCTTGACGAGCCCACCAACCACCTTGACCTGGAGTCTATTAGATGGCTCGAAGGGTTCTTACATGAGTATGAAGGCATTCTCATTGTAGTGAGCCATGACAGACACTTCCTCAATGCTGTCACAACACATATCGCGGATATTGATTATGATACGATCATCGTGTATCCAGGAAACTATGATGAAATGATTGTAACGAAATCGTCAGTCAGGGAACGCGCGGCGCATGAAGCGAAATCCAAAGAGAAAAAGATCTCTCAGCTGCAAGAGTTTGTGCAAAAATTCCGCTCTGGCACCCGTGCAAGCCAGGTTCAGTCTAGGCTCAGAGAAATTGAACGGCTGCAGCCGCAAGAACTTAAGTCCTCCAACATCCAACGCCCCTATATTCGCTTTATCCCTTCGGAAAAGGCTCCAGGGAAGGTTGTGCTCAAGGCAGACAATATTGAAAAATCCTATGACTCAAAACTTGTTATTCCTGGATTTTCCCTTGAGGTTATTCGAGGGGACAAAATTGGCATTATAGGAAACAACGGGCGGGGCAAAACAACCCTTCTTAAAATGCTTGCTCAGGTACTTTCCCCTGATTCCGGGACTGTCGGGCTTGGACATCAAGCTATTTTAAGCTATTTTCCCCAAAACCATGAAGATGCTGTTGATAAGACTCTTTCAATTTCTCTTTTTGAGTGGTTAAAGATGAGAAAACCTGGTCTCTATGACCAGGACGTTCGAGGAGCACTTGGGAAGATGTTGTTTGGCGGCGACGATGCCTTCAAAAAGATCCCGGCTCTTTCCGGAGGAGAAACTGCTCGGCTCATTATTGCAAGCATGATGCTTTCAGAGCATAATCTCATCATCATGGATGAACCTAATAATCACCTGGATCTAGAGGCTGTTTCTGCACTCGGATGGGGGCTTGAGGAATATAAGGGAACCGCTATTGTAGCAAGCCATGACAGAAGCCTTGTGGATCGGTTTGCAACGAAAATAATCGCTTTTGAAGAGGATGGGATTAAGGTATTTGACGGACCGCTGGAGGATTATCTTATTTACAAAGAGAAGGCTCAGTGAAACGGATTTTCTCATTCTCAAAAGACAAATTTCTCTCTTTTCCTCAAGAGAAGCGGCATAAAAAATGCGCCGAACTGCTACGTGAATTTGCAAAGAGTAACTCTCCTCTTCTTTTAGAGACGTATTCCCAACTTGCGTCCTGGATGGGTCTTAGCGCCGATTTTTCAGTTGAAGAGCGGTTTCATTACCACCTGCTTCATGCACAAATGACATTGAAGGAGCATGATTTTCTGGTGAGGACAAAAGATAAAGAGGAGGGAGCTCCCTGGGGAGCCATACACACCTACCTTGATGGACTTCGCTCCTGCCATAATGTAGGCAGTATCGTACGAACGATTGAGGCATTTCGTCTTGGGCCGCTTCATCTTTCCAAAGATATGATGCAGCCCGACCATCCGCTCATTCAAAAAGTGTCCATGGGAGCATGGAAAGAGGTTGTGATCGACCATGGAATTCCCCTTTCCTCTCTTCCCCGCCCATGGATTGCCCTTGAAACTTCTGATGAAGCATCTCGCTGGAATGAATTTCTCTATCAAGAGCCATGCACTCTTTTTCTCGGAAATGAAGAACGAGGGCTATCCCTTTCCATTCTCAAGCAATGTGACAACGTAGTTACCATCCCTCTTGTAGGGAAGAAAAACTCACTTAATGTATCAAATGCCTTTTCCATTCTTGCTGCAGAGGCTGCTACACAAGGACGTAATGTATGAAAGACAAACTTTCCCCAAAGAAAAGAGAGCAGGCTGCGCTTACGCGTTTCCCCACCCCTCTTTCTTCCAAAACCCCATTACCCAAGGAAGAGAAGATCGAAAAGATCGCTCTTCATATTCGATCAATCATGGAAATATTGGGGCTTGATGTAGAGAATCAATCTCTCAAGAAAACGCCTGAGCGTGTTGCCTCCATGTATGTGAATGAGGTTTTTTCGGGGCTTGATCTTGACGCATTTCCCTCCGTAGCTCTTTTTGAACAGGCAGCAGATCCAACACAATCCCACCAAATGGTGTTTACCCGGGTAAGTCTTGTGAGCTTCTGTGAACACCATCTTGTGCCTATGATTGGATCTGCCTGTATTGCCTATTTACCAAAGGATAAGATCATTGGGCTTTCTAAGCTCTCCCGCATTGCCCGCTATTTTGCAGCACGGCCTCAGTTACAAGAGCGGCTTACCAGCCAGATTGGAGATAGCCTCTCAACTATTCTAGGGCACAACAATGTTGCTGTGTGCATCACTGCAAAGCACTCCTGTGTTATAGCTCGTGGAGCTAAAGACGAGTCTGCAGAAACAACCACCCTTTACACAGATGGCCTTTTCTACACCTCGATTGAACACAGAAAAGAGTTCCTAGACATGGTGTATGCAGGGGTCGTACCGGAATAACTTTTACAGATCTTGTGGGAGAAATTGCGTTCTATTTCTCCGTGAGCTCTGTAGTTATTTCAGGTATAGAGCCAATAATCCTAGAAACGGCAGTTCAACTGC
>PMZB01000132.1 GCA_003170575.1 Chlamydiia bacterium
AGAGTAAAGGTAAAGCGAAAAAAGACCGATTCCAATGACAACAAGAATTACGGCTTGGACCACTTCTACACATAAATCAGGTGGATATTTGCTATATTTAATCGGTTTACCGCCAATGCGATTTATACGATCGGTCCACCAAGAGCCTTCCACAGGCTTATTTCCAATATGCGTCATACAACCCGACCAAAATGAGTATATCACGGGTTCGCCACCAATACTCGTTATTCGTTCCGGACATCCTCGATATGTAACAGATTTGCCACCCACACTTTTTACACGATCGGTAGGTATTTCATGACCCCTGGATATGCGGGTTTCATATTCCACGGATTCGTCACCAATATTCGTTATTCTTTCAAGTGGAATAGAACCACCTCTAGTGTGACGATACACCACAAAACCTGACATGATAACCCCCTTTTTGTGGTTAGAGATTGGATTTCAATCGAGAGTAAAGGTAAAGCGAAAAAATACCTATTCCAAGGACGGCAGTGATTACGCCTTGGCACACGGTTGTATGAAAATCAAATGGATATTTGCTATATTTAACCTTTTTGCCGCCAATACGAATTATACGACCGGTCCCCCTAGAGCTTTCTACAGGCTTATCTCCAATATGAGTCATACCCCTCCAAAATGAGTATGTCACGGGTTCGCCACCAATACTCGTTATTCGATCCGAAAATCCTCCGAAACTTTTTCCATATTCAACAGGTTTGCCACCTACACTTTTTACACAAGTGGTAGGTATTTCACGACCCATGAATTTGTAGGTTGCATATTCCACGGGTTCGCCACCAATACTCGTTATTCTCTCACGTGGACCAGAACTGCTTCTGCCGCCATATACGATAAAACTTGACATGATAACCCCCTTTTTTTCGAAACTTAGGATATAAGAGAGAAAAACAACTCCAGATTGTAAAATGAAGCACCTTTTTTAGCAAATGCTCATCAGCCATTCCAGCAACTCTCGTGAATAAATTTTTTCATCAGTTTTTGGAACCCCAGGAGCATCTCAAAAAAAATCAACAACATTTCGCCGGTTCCAAAATAACTTTTTACACGACTAGGCGGTTGCTTTGTCCAACCCTCCCGTAGCAATAGCCATTCCAGCAAGAATAATAAGTGACTTTACTTTGAGCAAAATGGTGCGCCAGAATGTTTGCAATACGATCCTCTATCCAGCGCCCTAAGATTCTCTTCCATGGTGGAATCCTAGAAAGAGCTTATCTGACCTCTCAGACGTTTTATTGATAGCAGGATTGATGCTAAGTTGTTTTCCTTCCTTTTCGCCGAGCAAAGCAGCTTCCTCACAATAGAGTGAATTGCTTTTGCTAGATCTTAACCGTGGATAGGCCATCGCCCGGGCATCATCGAGCTTCTTTTCAATAATCATCAACGCATGTGTCATATCTGCCGCAGAAGCCTGTTTAAGAGCACGTACCTTATCGCAATAACCCCTAGCCACGCCATAGAAAAAGGAGTTCTTGGCCACTCTCCCCTTCACCTGAGCACTCTTTTGTGCTTGAGCCCACAGTATATCTAATTGATGATCCAGGACACTCGCCACGTATTCGGCAATGGATACATTGACTAAATCTCCTAAGATTTCAAGGTAGGTAAAGTCACCTCCTCTGTTATAGACAACACTAACGAAAAAGGTCGTGAGAATATTTCCAATAGCGCATGTTTTAGCACCCTTCCTTTTCTGCTTCATGATGCGCCTCAGAACTACCTTTTCTCCACCCTCTTCGTCAATAGAAGGAGCCTCCATGTGATGTTTCAAAAGGAGCTGTTGAGACTTGATCATCGCTATTTCTGCTTCATGGATATTGCTACTTGTAGCAAGGGCCAAGAGCTTTTTTACTTTTCTTAATACAGAGCTCTCCTCCTCTTGGGCATCGGTTACTTTCCTCTCTAGTTGGATAGTCGCCCTCTGTACTTCTTCCCCCCACCCCAGCCTTTGACATAGAGCTTTAAATTCTTCTGAGTGAGGCAGCAATACCCTACCATGATTAATAAACGTAATGTAATGAGCCAACTCATGCCTAATTACATTATGTCGCTGTTCCGAGGGACAGAGCATCAAACACTCGTGAAAGCCTAGCTCATAAAAAGTTGGATCAAAGTATCCCATCTGACTAGCATCATTATAAATGACTATGTTGATTGGGTATACCCGCTGCCACCGACCCAAGAAATAATCTCTTCCCACTTGTAACCCAACTTCTCGCTCAAGTACTTGTTTTACAGTCCGTTTGATCTCATTGATAAACGAACCGATTTTTTTTGAATAAACTATCACAAGGACATCCTCCAGACATTAGTTACCTTCTCTTCTCATGCAAAAATCTGAGTATGGTGTCCAAAACCATATCGAGTTGTTTTCCAACATCCTCTGCAAGAAATCTGAGGACAAGATACCCATTTTCTTGCAGCAGGGCGTCTTTCCTTCTGTCCCGCCTATAGGCTTCCGCATTACCAAGATGTTGACTGCCATCCACTTCGATCACAAGACTCGCCTCGGCACAAAGAAAATCCACTTCCATCTGCCCCCAGCCATCAAAAGGAATATTAAGCTGCACATTCAACTGAAATTTTCCCACAGTCTGAGGTAATGTTTCAAGACGGCGATACAAAAAACTTTCCGTTGCACTACGAGAACGATTTGCTCCTTCGGCATCAGGATCAAAGTGAGAAGCAGCTTGAACAAAAAGTTGAGCAAGCGGCATGTCAACGCCATCTCGCACAAGCCTTCTCACACTCCCAGCATAATCTGCTTTCCACGCAGGATCTACTGGAAGCGGCACCTGGGCAGGCCAACCAGGGATTGCACTTGCAGGAAGAAGAATTTGATAACCAACCGCTTCATATCCTTGACATCGCCGATTAAACATACGCTCCAGGATAGGCACTCCAAGGTCGGCGTAATCATAGACCTGTACCACTAGTTTCTGATCATACAACCGATGAAGCCTCCCAACGTATTGAGCAACACTCCCCTTCCACGATATTGGCATAGTAAGAAAAAGCGTGTCTAAACGAGCATCATCAAATCCTTCTCCAACTAACTTTCCTGTTGCAAGAATCACTCTTTCTTCTTCTTTTGGTATGGAGGATATTTGATTGACCGCCTCCACCATTTTCTTTGAGCTCATGCCCCCACGAAGCACTACAAGGTTACAAACATGTGGAGAGATAAGCTCAAAGAGTCGATCAAGATGCTCCTTTCGTTCCGTCAG
>PMZB01000155.1 GCA_003170575.1 Chlamydiia bacterium
TTGCCCCAACATCCTCTTCACCGCTTCCGCCACGGCCCTCAAGTCCACCCCCAAGGCCAGCCGATAACCCAGCCATTGCCCCAACATCCTCTTCACCGCTTCCGCCACGGCCCTCAAGTCCACCCCCAAAGCCAGCCGATAACCCAGCCATTGCCCCAACATCCTCTTCACCGGCCGGAGCTCCCCCAACCGAAGAAAAAAAACTTGAACCCGCAACTACTCCGCCTCCACAAGAAACAGACCTTGATCCTGAAGCCCGCAAGATCGCCGAAGAGCAAGCAAAAGACCTGTGAGAATCTTCGCCCCTAGGAATTCCACGCGTGTAGTCTAGTAGACATCGCACGGCTCAATTTTTCCTTGCGTTGACTAAAAATGGATTGTTTTCTTATTCTTTTTTGACTGACTAGTCAGTCAAAACGAGGTAAGGGAAAGATGAAAGCAGCAAAGGGGAAGCGGAAGGAACAGATTCTAGGGGCTGCCACAAGGCTGTTTTCTGAACTTGGGTATCAAGATACAGAAGTGCAGAAGATTGCAGATGCAAGTGGGGTAGGCAAGGGCACTGTCTATTTATATTTTCCATCCAAAGAAGCGCTCTTTTTTGCGACAGTTCAGCGAGCTATTGAGCAGGTTGAAAGGTATGTGAAAGAGAAAATGAGGAAGGATGGAACTTCAGTTGATCTTCTTAAAAGCATTGTCAGAGCATATGTCGAGTTTTTTAAGGGACATCCAGAAGTTATTGAGCTCTTTGTGCAAGAGCGAGCTGTATTCCGCTTTAGAAATGAGTGCTCCTACAACCAGAAAAAGAAAGAGCGGAATGAGAAATGGGCCAAGCTATTTGAACGGCTTGAAGGTGAGGGCAAGCTTCGGGTCACCAATATCCCAAGAATCGTGAACACCATCAACCAGCTCTTTTATGGTGTGATCTTTACCAATATCTTTCAAATTGATGAAGCCTCTTTTGAAACGCGTCTCAACGAGGGTATTGATCTGATGCTTTATGGAACACTTCTCCCTGAGGGCGCATCATGAGACGGTTTTTCATAATTTTCATTATTGCTTATTCAACTTCTCTTGCCGAGGAGCCAGTCTATTCACTTGTTATGTGTCAGGCAAAAGCTTTGGAGCGATCAGAGCGTCTTTCTATAGCTGAGCTTGAAGTTGGGATTGCTCGAGAGAGAATCAATGAGATTCAAGGCATCGATATGCCCAAAATCTCAGCAGAGGCAGCATACAATGTGCGAGATAAGCATCCAAGTTGTGTACGCAAGGCTCCACACCCTGTTGGTCCTCAAACTTCACCCCAATCACAAGACGAAAAGCGCCCGAGCAAAATCAAGACAATTGTTGCTGATAAACATGGGACAACATCAAAGGTGTCTCTTGTAGTACCTATCTTCGACTTTGGATATGTGGATAAACTCACCCTCGTGCAGAAATCTGAAGTTCAGGCAACAGAGTCTGAGAGAGAGAGAGTGGAGCAGGATGTTTTGCTTGCTGTGACTGCAAGCTATTATATGGCGCTTGAGAGTGCAAAAATCGAGAGCGTGGTGCTTCAATCAATAAAAGTCTTGTCACAACAAAAAAGTATTTCCCAAGATCTTTATTCTGTGGGATTTGTGACGAAAAATGATGTGCTGGGAGTGCAAGTCCAGCTGGCTGAAAGAGAACAAGAGCTGATTCAAGCACAGCACAATATTGAAAACAGCTTGGCCACTTTAAACCGATTAACTGAGATTGATATCAAAGGAGTGAATGAGCTCGAAGATTGCCAGGAAAATATTGACTGGAGCGCTCGTCTTGATGATTTTCTCAACAAAGTAAATGACAATCATCCTGATCTAAAAACTGTACTTGCGAAAATACAGGCTGTTGAATGGGCCTACGGGGCAATTGCAGCAGAAAATTATCCTGATATCAAGGGGTTTGTAAATTATAATACCTCTTCTGATTCTTATCTTTTGCATAAAAAGTGGCTTCACACAGGCGTAGGAATTGAAATTCCTATTTTTGATGGGGGGATTGTTGCCTCAAAACTTTTACAGAACAAGGGGCGGCAAAAAGAGCTTTCACTTCAATATGAGGCAACCTATCAGGACATTTGCCTGCAAGTAAAAGAAGCTTTTTTTGCGGTGGATAGTGCGTACGCCAAAATTCCAGTGGCAAAGCAAAGTATTATTCACGCAGAAGAGAATTTAAAAATAGACCGAGACCTCTACCAAGAAGGCCTTATTGCGAGCGATGATCTTCTAAACGATGAAGAGAGGCTAAGCTTGGCTCGGTCCAACTATTTTCAAGCACTTTATGATTTTAAAATCGCCCAAGCACGTCTTGCGTATGCGATTGGAGAGATAGAGATATGAAAAGAAAACTAATACTTTTTTTGAGTGTGTTACAAGGATTTTTGTTTTCTGGGGAACAAGTAGAGCCTACAACCTACAAGACGATAGGAACCGTATATCCCCAATACAGGAGCGTACTTGGAGGCCAGGTCGCAGGGTATGTGAAGGACGTGTGCGTTGAAGTAGGAGATAAAGTTGTAAAAGGAGAGGTCCTTTTGAAGCTTGATCCAACCCTCTTTTCCATAGCCGTTGCTGAGGCTGACACGGCGTGCGATCTTGCCAGAATTGAGTGCGACGATGCTGAAAGAGATTTTGCACGGATGAAAAAGCTCTTTGAGAAGCCTGAGGGGGAAACTCCTTCCATTTCTCAAAAGCGTTATGAAGATGCAAAAAGCCGCTGGGATAAGGCGAAGGTATGTCTTCATAAGGCTGAAGAGACGCTCAAAAAATCCCGCCAAAATGAAGAGGATACTAATATTAAAGCGCCTTTTGATGGAGTGATCACAAAGCGATTTGTTCATCCAGGAGAGCCTGTGACAGTCACTCCTGTAATAAAACTTATTGAAGTAGTTTCCGCAAAGCATCCCTTTGTAGAGTTTTCTGTGCCACAGCAGTACATAAGCCTTATCCAGACAGGAACCAAAGCAGGCGTGCGTTTGGAAGGGGTTTCAGGCGATGTGTTTTTTGTTTCTATTGATCGAATCTACCCAGATATCGATGAAAAGACCCGCGCATTTAAGTGCCGGGCAACTCTTCCTGAACCTCTAGGAAAGTATGTTGGTGCTCTTGCCCAAGTGTGTATCCCATTGGAAGGAGAGTAAGCTTAAATGTTTTTATCCGACACCGCGATTAAGCGGCCTATTTTTACCACAATGATCATGGCGGCTCTTACGATCTTCGGCTTTATTGCCATGCGAAATATCGGGGTAGATCTTTACCCTCGCATTGAGATCCCTGTTGTGGTTGTGCTCTCAACCCTTCCGGGCGCGGATCCTGAAACCGTTGAAAAAACGGTGACAAAACCTATTGAGGATGCTCTTTCCACCATTAGCTCTATCAAACGCCTTCGTTCCACAAGCGGGGAGAGCATTTCCCAAGTGGTGCTGGAATTTGAACTGGATAAAAACGTAGACATTGCTTTTCAAGAAGTGCAGGCAAAGTTGGGTACTGTGCGCTCGGTGCTGCCGCAAGACCTTGAGGAGAGTGTGGTCGAAAAATTTGATATAGATTCTGCTCCTATCATGGCTGTTGTGATCTCAGGAAAACAATCCATTCAAAAGCTCTCAACACTTGCCGACACGCTTGTCAAAACACGTCTTCAGCAGGTAAAAGATGTGGGGGAAGTAAGATTGATCGGCAAAAGAGAGCGCACTATCTGGATCAATCTTGATCCAGCCAAGCTTGAAGGGTTTTTCTTAAGTGTTCCGGAAGTGATCGCAGCGTTAAAAGCCCATCATATTGAAGTGCCAGGCGGAAGAGTTGAAACAGGGCCAAAAGAGTTTGTGGTCAAGACTAAAGCTGAATTTTCTCATGCGGATGAATTTCAAAACCTTCTTGTGGGGTATAGAGAGGGGTATCCGATTCGTCTGCGAGATATTGGCGAAGTTCAAGATGGACTGGAAGAAGAGCGATCAAGCGCCACGCTCGATGGAGAAAAAGCGATCTCCCTTCTAATCAGGAGGCAATCTGGCACAAACACTGTGGAAGTTGCCCATGCTGTGAAAGCACAGGTAGAGAAGTTGCGGGAGGAGTTGCAGTCTCAAGGAATCTCGCTACGGATAGCTCAGGATTTTTCTCGGTATATAGAAGAATCGATGCATAACATTCAGTTTCACCTGGTCTTTGGCGGGATCCTTGCGGTATTTATTGTGTTTTTATTTTTGCACAATTTCAGAATGACGCTTATCAGCGCGCTCGCCATTCCAACAAGTGTGATTTCTGCTTTCATGGTTATGAATGCGCTCGGCTTTACCATGAACAAGATGACCATGCTCGCGCTTTCTCTTGCTATCGGTATTTTGATTGATGACGCTATCGTTGTTGTGGAAAACATTTTCCGCCACTGCAAGAAAGGGAAAAAATCCCCTGAGGAAGCTGCACGATTTGGGACCCAGGAGATTGGACTTGCAGCGTTTGCTATCACTATGTCTATTGTAGCGGTATTCTTACCCGTAGCCTTTATGAAGGGGATCATCGGCAGGTTCATGTATCAGTTTGGCGTGACTGTCACGGTTGCTGTGTTGATGAGCCTTTTTGTTGCATTCACCTTGGTTCCTATGCTTGCGTCCAAGTTTTTGAAAGTAGAGAGCCGGGAAAGCAAGGTGTTTGAGATAATAGGAAAAGTCCTTTCCTGGATTGATAAGGCGTATGTTGCCCTTCTCAAGACGTCCCTTTCGCATAAAGGAATTGTTCTTTTGATTGCGTGCGGCGCGCTGTTTAGCGCCTTTTCTTGCGTAAAGTTTTTGAAATCAGAATTCCTCCCTGCTGTAGATCAGAGCGAATTTTTCATTAAAGTCACAACTCCCTTGGGCTCTTCCCTGTCCTCTACCGAGGACGTGGTGAGTACCATTCGCAAGCGGATTCAGAATACGCCTTGGGTTGACTATGTGTTTGCCACTATTGGCGGCGGAAACATGAAGCGTGTCAACGATGCTGTGATCTACGTCAAGATGGTGGAAAAGAAAGATCGATCTATCAGCCAGATTCAGGCAATGGGCCAGGTTAGAGGCGAGCTTCAAGCGTTGAAGGATGTGAAAATAAGTATCGAACCTGTCCCCAATATCTCCTCAGGCGCAGTAAAGTATTGCGCACTGCAGGTAAATATTGCAGGACCTGATCTTGATGAACTTGAAAGAATTGTCCACAAAGTGACGTCAGAGCTGAAAAAGAAAAATGGATATGTAGATATAGACACGTCATATGAAAAAGATTCTCCAGAGCTTACTGTGAAGATTAAAAGGGATCATGCTGCAGCACTCCAGGTTACCCCTGCACAGATTGCTCAGACAGTGAGGGCAATGATTGGCGGTATTGGGATCGGCACCTTTACTGAAGAAGGGGAGCGATATGACATTAACGTGAGAGCGCAAGAGAAGATGCGCAACTGCGCAGATTCAATTTTGCGGCTTTCTGTGAAAAATTCCCTAGGCGATCTCATTCCTTTAGAGAGTGTTGTCCAAGTGTCGCACAGTTATGGCCCTGTTCAGATTGATCGGATGAACAGAGAAAGGGTTATCTCTATTTTCGTAAACCTTCGAGAAGGATTCACGCTGGGCCAAGCTGTGAACGAGGTGAAGGAGTTAATAGGAGGCATGAATTTACCTCTTGGCTACCATTTTTCCTTTATTGGCATGGCAGACACAATGCGCGAATCTTTTTCCTATCTTCTTTTTGCTCTTATCCTGGCTGTGGTTATGGTGTACATGGTGCTCGCCTCTCAGTTTGAGAGCTTCACTCAGCCCTTTGTGATCATGTTGTCGCTGCCTTTTTCCCTTATAGGAGCATTATTTATGATGCTTGTGACCTGTTCCACACTCAATATCAACACGATTATCGGCATTATCATGCTCATGGGCCTTGTCACGAAAAATGCCATCTTGCTTGTGGATTATGCCAACACCCTTCGCACACGAGATGGGAAAAGTGTGTATGACGCGCTTCTTGCAGCAGGGGAGGCAAGGCTTCACCCCATTCTCATGACAACTCTGGCCATGATCTTTGGCATGCTGCCCATAGCACTAAGCAATGGCCCAGGTTCTGAGTCAGATGCTCCTATGGCGATCGCCATTATTGGCGGACTTGTGACATCAACCTTTCTTACCCTTATTGTGGTGCCGGTGGTCTACAGTATTATGGGGGCAAAAGAGGAGAGGTGCGTTTGCGAAGCTTCAGGATTGACCTCGAACGCATCTTTTATAAAATAGGAGATTGAACTTTCGAGTTACGGTAGTCCAGGTGACTATGAAATCAAGAGTTTTGAGCAAGCCCAGAATTTTCTTCAAGTCCTGTTCGCTATATCCCCGCCGGGCCAGTTCGCGCACCAAGTCAGGAAGTTTTGAGACATCNNCCAGAATTTTCTTCAAGTCCTGTACAATCAGAATGTTATCTCTCAACAAGATATGGATAGGGTGAAGAGATTGATGCCCCCATGGTAGAGTAGAGAGGGCTGTTGCCCTCTCAACTGACATATGGACGCCTTATTGATACAAAGGGACTTGCGGCAGACAGGAAAGGAGTCTAAATGTCCGGAAGCAACTCCCTTTTCATTATCTAAAGATGTGGAGTGAGGTTCAAAATCACTATGATATTTC
>PMZB01000296.1 GCA_003170575.1 Chlamydiia bacterium
AGCGACTGAAAAATAATAAGTTAAATGATCCTAGAGCCAAGACCGTTGAGATGTAGACGATCAGGACTTTCGTGCATAGCGAGCCTAAAAAATTGAAAAATACAATTAATGCCGGCGAAAGTCAATTATTTTTTTCAGCTCCTTAATAAAGGCGTGCTAGGTTACACAAGAGCCGCTAAAAACCTTGTTTCAGCTTGTTCAGCGGAGGGGCGATCCTCGGGATTATAGCTCAACAGATCTCTGATCAGAGGACTAAGTGGGTGAGCAACTTTCATCACATCGTTACGTAAGTCTTCTAGGTTCTTCTTATATACTTTCGAACCATGGTCACAATCAGTCCATTTTTCGTGTAAGTCTTTGTCCACAACTTCAAGCAACAATATTCCAAGAGAGAACATATCGTTTTTGGGAGAATATAGTCGCTCTTCCTCAAATTCTGTCTCCGGAGCCATGTATCTCAAAGTTCCCTCTAAATGAATATGTTTGTTTTCCTGACCAAAATGACCAAAATCAGTTAAATATCCCTGATTATTTTGAACCAGTACATTCGTGGATCATAGATCGCCATGCACATATCCCCTCTGGTTCAAACCAACAAGACTGCGAAAGACTCCTTTACAGCACTCTAAAGCTTTTTCTTTATCTTTCGGATTCGAAATTAATGAAGAAAGATCTTTCTCATATTTAGTCATAATATAGCGAGTTTTAAGAACATCTTCTTTATTGTAGTATTGTACGACAGTTATGCTGGCTATGTTTGGTACATCAGTTAAAACAATTCGCGCGTTTAACTCGGCCTTCATATCATCAATAAATACTTCAGGCGGCCACCATTCCTTGGGATCATGAAGACGAACGCCTTCAAGGCCCCCTAACCGATAAAACGATTTGGCGCTCTTAAACCCCCCTTTTCCGATTTCTTTTTGCCCATAATCTGCGACTAATTGGCTTGTTCCAGGAAGCATGTAAATTTTTAATCCCTTGATGTTGTGTTTTTGTTTGACAATCCCATCAGGCATGATCTCAATAAAATTTTTCCAATTCTCCTGCGCTCCACGGAAAATTTGTTCAGCAATTGCCTGTTCAACCCCAAGATCGTTCTGAATTTCTTCAACAACTAATAGTTCAAATCTTTCCACTTGTTCGTTAAAATTTTGACAGCTCTTCTGGAAAACAGATATTGAACCTTGTGTATCAGAAGGCTCGGAAGATTGAAGTTTTATTCCACTCTCTCTCGTGCTGTTATAAAGTTCACGTAATCTTGGGGAAACAGTAATTTCCAATTGCTTTAGTTTGGACATCGAGTTGCCGACGAGTGTTTTCTGAGCAGTAAAAGCCTCTTGCGGCGACTGTGGAATGACAGAAGCCATTTCTCTTATCTTTGCCTGCACTTCCTCTCTGCTATGAAAAATAGTCTCACCCGATGTGAGCCCCTTATCTCTGTATTGGATCAATAGTTTATACGAATTAATAGCCTCAAGTATTTTTTCTAATTCTTCTGGATAGTCAAAGATAGCACGAACCTCAGCTGGCTCGTAGAGCCGTTTGAAGGCCTGTGGCAGTGCATTCCACTCCTTTATCGATTTTGCTAAACTTAATACCAATGCGGATATTTCACTGGCTGGCATATGTGGAATGGCCTCTTGTGGGGGAAGTGAAGTTCCAAGAATCGCCTGATGCAGATCACGAATATTCTGGTTCTGGCAAAGGATAGATAGCGCCTCTCTACGTTTCCCTATAATCTGATGGCTAATTTTTTCCTGCAAATCGTGCACTATATAGGTCCCTTTTTCTGCATCAGGTATACGTGCGGCTATTCTGCCAATAACATCCGAATCAATTTCTTGAATTGTGCGTAGGCCCTCTCTTTCCGCCTCCATAATTTGAAATAATGCCTCTTCGCGGTCTCTTCCTTGAGCCGTCATGCGTGAAATAACTCTATCTGCCTTTCGTGCCGCTTCACTTCTTGCTCGACGTGTTTGCTCACCAGTTGGGCCTTTTGCTTTAACTGATGGCCTGTGAGGCCTCATTTTTTCAGGCGCAAAAGAATTTTCTTTTTCAACTCTCTCGCCACTATCAATATCCATCGGTGTAGCCATGAAGTACCTCTCAATGCATTTCCCGTTAAGCCCCCTAAGTTAAAGATTTTTTTTCGAAAAGTAAAGAACAATTTAGATCAGAATAAGTGGCGCAAAAATATGAGGTTTAGCTACTATTTCACTCAAGTTTTTGGGCGCATAGCTCAGCGGTAGAGCACCTGTATTACACATAGGTGGTCATAGGTTCGAAACCTGTTGCGCCCAATTCTGTTTTTAGGATAAAAATTCTACCTATTCTACGCGGGGGTAGTTCAACTGGTTAGAACGCCGGCTTGTCACGTCGGAGGTTGCGGGTTCGATCCCCGTCTCCCGCGCACTTTTTAGAATCTATGAAAAAAGAAATCACGCGCCATCACATCCTTTCTCTCCTCTATAGTTTCATCTGGATAATGATCGGCGCATGCATCGCCGCGTTTTCGATCAATACATTTTTCCTTCCAAACAGGCTTATTGATGGCGGCACAGTAGGCATTGCGATGATTATAGGACGGCTTGTGGGTATTTCCTGGATACCAGTTCTTGCCTGCTTATTTGCCCTGCCCTTTGTGATTCTCGCGATACGGCACGTTGGAAAATTATTCATCCTTCACGTAGCTGTGGCAATTTTGAGCTTCGCTCTCGCTCTCCATTTCCTCCCCTACTTTTTCTCTACTCCCTTCCATGGCGAGTCTATCGAAGTAGTTGTGATCGGAGGCGGGATCTTGGGCATTGGTATCGGCATTATCATCCGCATGGGCGGATGTGTTGATGGCACGGAAATTTTAGGGATTATCTTTAACCGAAAATTCGGGTTCACAGTTGGCCAGGTGGTTCTTTTCTGCAACATCGGTATTTTCGCCGCAGCGGGACTTGTGTTCCAGGAGTGGCACCCGCCCCTTATGAGCCTTATCGCCTTTATCGTTGTCGCCAAAACAATGGATGTTGTGCTGATTGGGTTTGATGAAACAAAATCTGTCCTTGTTATCTCGAACAAATTTAAAGAGATCGAAACAGCCGTGCTTCATAAGCTTGGCATAGGGCTTACAGTGATGTATGGAAGGGGTGGATTTTCCGGAGATGCAAAAGAGATTCTCTACATCATTATTGAACGCCTTCAGCTTGCAGAACTAAAAGAGCTTATTTACTCCATCGATCCGCGTGCATTCGTTGCGATCGAAACCCTCCACGAAGTATCCACGGGCCGAAATAAAGAAAAGCCCTATTACCGACGAGTGGCCCAGCTTCGCACCATCTGCAAAAGACTTTTACGCGGGTGAGTTCCAATATCCACAATTGCTTGACAAAAAGCTCTCACTTTTCCTTTCTTTTTTTGCCGAAAAATGTGAAAAGGTGGTTAGACGAAATGAGGACATATTATGAGCGAATTTATACAACCATCGGAAGCTATCATACATCAGCAGGACCCCTGGAGGCTGTTTCGAATTATTTCTGAATTCGTTCAGGCATTCGACACGTTTCATGCGGTTGGTCCTTTCATCTCAGTATTTGGGTCATCAAGGCTTAAACCTTCAAACCCCTACTATGAAATGTCATACGATGTAGCTACTAAAATTGCGCAAAGGGGATTTTCCATTATTACTGGGGCAGGCCCGGGGCTCATGGAGTCGGCCAATAAAGCTGCGCAAGAAGCGAACCAAGGTTCAGCAGGGCTTATCCCTGATGTTCCTTTTGAACCAGAACCAAATGGGTTTCTTGATCCAAAGCTGTGTGTACGTTTTCGATACTTTTTCGTGCGCAAGGTAACGTTTGTGAGATACTCTCAGGGATTTGTGTTTTTACCGGGCGGATATGGCACTCTGGATGAGCTTTTTGAGATTCTGACGCTTATTCAAACCAAAAAAATTCAGCCTGTTCCAATTTACCTCATGGGCTCATCTTACTGGAAAGGATTGATTCAATGGATGAAAGACTTTATGGTTCGTGAAGGATGTCTGGACAAGGAAGAAATGAATCTCTTTACCATCTCTGACGATCCGGAATATGTGGCTGACGGGCTTCTGGAGAGCTACCAAGCTCACCTCAAAATTCATGATTTTTTGGAAACAATTTAAGGTGTAAATGCTTTGATTTCTTGAACACTGAGGTATACAATTCTTAGGTAGGAGGAATCCTCCTTTACTGAATGATGGTCTTCTGCCCAAGATGTTAGGGATCGTACAGGAATAACTTTTCTAGTTATAGAGGAGAAAAACGGTTCAAATCTTGACGATTTTTCCGAAGTCTCGTATCCAAAGATACCAGCGAGGAAAAATCGTCAAGAGATGAATCGATTTTTCCCTCAAGAACTGTAAAAGTTATTCCTGTACGATCCCTTAGGACAGTACGTTTAAAACGGTTAAAAC
>PMZB01000156.1 GCA_003170575.1 Chlamydiia bacterium
ATCAAATTCGAAATCATCAAAAAGATCGGCGTGCTTTCCAAGTCCGCCTCGGGGTGGGCCAAGCAGCTCAACCTGATCAGGTGGAATGATAGGGATGCAAAATATGACATCCGGGAATGGAGCCCGGATGGCGAGAAGATGGGCAAGGGAGTAACCCTGTCCAAGGAGGAAATTGTGTCCTTGAAAGATTTGCTGAATAAAATTGAGTTGTAATTGGTCTGACGGAGGAAGAAATAGAGAATTATGGAAGGCAAAATATAAATCTATCCTTGTATTCTAGGAGCTATCAATGCTCAAAAGAGAAACGATCAATACTGTATACCAAAAAAGAATGGATGCACTTGCAACAAAACACTTGCATGAATACCGCCTCTCATCTCTCAGCCGCCTGAACCTAAGTGTGGACTTTTTAGCTATAGGAGTACCCATTCTTTACTTTCCAATACGTTATTTAACAAAGGGAACACTAAGTGGTTCTTGGATTGAAATAATATGGGAATTACTAGCATCTATACTATTAGTTTTAGCCTTGGCCAAAACAATCTGGAAATGGCAAGACCGAGCCGTTCAACATAGTAAACTACTTGGCGAAAACATTACTCTTGCTTCACAAGCAGAAAATATATTGACCAATACGAATAGAACACCTGTGAGCAGTGCACAATGGTTCTTTTTTGTCGCTGATAATCTGGAGAAGGCAGATAGAGAAGTTTTAGGAAGAATAAGAGATAAAGATAAACAACTTGCTTATCGAGAAGCCTTGAAGGAATTCAATCCTGGTTCTACAACAGTTTGTCAAGAATGTGGTGCATCCCCATGGAAATATACGCCTGGGTCTTGCCAGGTATGTGGCAATACACCTGTAGCTAATAGATAGAAAGGAGTCAAATTATAATGGGCACTGCGGTGGATAGTTTGAAAGACTGGTTCGAAATTAAACTCGATTCTGCTCAACAAGAAGAAGTTCTCAATTTCCTATATGGAGGAAAGATTCTCCTTCAAAAAGGCGAATACATTGGCCCATACCCGAATTTAGTTACTAAAGGTTTACATTGCGGCCCAGCGCCACTTGCATCATCTCTCGGTCAGTATGCGCCTCGAATATGTCCTGCGTGCGGTAGACCTTTATAAATGGGAAATAAAAATTGACCCTGACTGGCTGAGGGGGGCAACCAATCAAGAGAGCTATTACTTTACGAGATGATGCCAGGGTGAAAGTATCAAAAAACCGGGACGATGGTGAGACTGCCTCGGTTTTTGGATGGGGAAGATAGAAGGAGTGGCAGAGCCACCGTCCATCTCAGATAGTATTAGCCTACTCTCTCTAAAAAACAGAGATGAAAAGTCCTAAGCCTCTGAAGGTTTTCCTTTTATCCAACAAATTCTACTGGATTTTATTTATGAGGCGAAGGCAAAGATGAAAAATAGCCCGCAACGGAAGTAAGATCATGGGTTATCGTGTTCATAGACTTGATCAACATGGCACGAGACTCTCTTTCCTCCCTCGCCAGAGTAATTCTCATATCAATCCATTCACCCCCTGCCAAAAAAGTAAATGCAAAAATCATCATAAACAACAAGAGAATAAACATTGCTACCAACACAGGCCAAATCGGTATTGGAGCAAGTGTAGTAGGAAGAGTAATTCCCGTTGTGTTGAACTGATTATAAGAATCTGCTATGGTTTTCCACGCTGCTCTGATTATGTCATAAAACGCTGTTAATCTTCCCCACCCATAAATCGTAATTCCTTCTAATATAAGGCCTATCAACAAAGAACATACTGCCATGATTTTCGTAAACCAAGAAAACATATGAAGCATCCAAAAATGGTCTTCCATATCTTTTATCCTCCTTGCCAAAACTGATGCGGTTTAAAATATTGTAAAACGGGCAACATAACAATTTACAGAAATGACCAAAAATGATATACAAATCTATTATCGCGCTAAATCTGACAAAACGCGCACTATCCACGATTTTCAGAGATGCTATCCAACTGAAGTTGGGAGGTTGGACCCCTCCTTGCTTAATTTACCTTTACCTTCATCTTGGGAAAGTTTCTTATCTTGGAGAAAAAAACAAATTCTCAATGCGAGCATCTTTCGCATTATGCTTATTCCAGCGGAAACGAAAGCCATTAGCATTCTGAATACCCAATTCATGAACCACTTCATAAGGAATACGTACAATCCCTATCGGCTCAACCTCTGACGAAAAGTAAACACATACAAGGTAATCAAAACGAGAATCAATCGTTTTAAAATCAAATGATGAATTCTGCTCAAGAGATTTGACAAGACGTGACTTTATTTGATATAGACATCCTTTCTTATCCGTGACATCAATCCCCTTTTGGACAATGTTGGGAACAAGTTGTAAGTGGAGGATTTGTGCCACCAACCACTCTGCATAATCACCCTGCAAATTTCTCTCAGAACGCAAGATACCCAAATCCATTAACCCCTTTCTTGCCACCAGATAATTCTGGATAAGGACTCTTGCACGTTTCTGCATACGATTGATGTCATTATTCATAGGTGATTGGACCATCCTCAAATTTAAAATGAATAAAACTCTTCAAGAAAGGTTGCGACACGCTGCACTACTATACTGCACAGAGGCAATGTCACAAGCAACAGAGCCTCTATCCGATGGAGCTGGTATTGGACCAGCTCACGATTTTCAACGGATTTCTGAGATTACTTGAGCTACTCGCTTCATATCTTCCCAATATTCTTTTATCCTATCTGGGTCCATAGGAGGTTGTTTCCCTCTTGGCCTCGATCCAATATACGCATAATGTTGAATTACTTCCTTTCGAGGAAAACGTAATTGCTTTGCCATTGCAATATGTTCTATCAATCTTCTCGTGCGTTTCCCCATAACAACTATAAGGCGTGGCCGTGAAACTTCAAGCTCCCAAGCCAGGACCTCTGACCAAATTTCACCAAGTCTTAACCAGCTTTCATCTCCTTGTCTTTGCCAATCTTTTACTTTTTCCGCTTGCTTAATTACATCAGTAAGGTAACAATGCCATCCACCTGATGAATCCCAAGGAGGTTCTTTAAATCCGTTTTCAACCAAGCTCTCTCGGAATAGTTGGTCGCCTTTACTTACTGCCCATTGGGACTCGACCGAGAGCATTAATTTCGAGCTTGTCGCTCGATTAGAAGTTGTAAGACTCGGATTTTCCGATAAAAACCAAAAACCAGCATCGGGATTACCTAGATAACCCGTAACCCAAGGTAAAAGCTGCCTATGATCGGGAATTTCGTGATGATTGGTATACACCCGATCAATTCGTTTATCAATTTCATCAACATAGTTTAGAGACATTCCGCGCCTCTATATTAGAAAATGGCTTAGGACTTGCATTAATCAATTATTGCTGGTCCAAGGGAATGGCTAGCGGCAGCAACAAGAGAAACGGTGGTGCCGCTGTCCACTTAGCCGTTGTTGAGCCGCTTATTATTTCATCCTATAATCCCAAAATTCCTGAATAAAACTTTCATTATCTGTCGTAATATCTAACCAATGCTTTCTAATCCATGTTATTACAAGAAGACGAATCATGTCACTTTCCCTTTTATCCTCGGGGAGTGATATTCTTCTAAACGGTTCATCATTGCTGGTTGGAGGAAAGAAAATTGCGAAGAAACCTTTTACTCGATACTTGTCCGGCAAATTACTGTTGCTACGCTGAACAAATTCCATTGCTTGGAAGTCAGTCACCGTATGAGTGTAGAGATTGCGTAGACTGTACAAGTAATATGCGATATTTCTGCACTTTTCTTCATCGCTCAGAGCTTGCCAACTCTTTTTGAGCTCGAAATTAGAATTAAATTCCTCAACAATATAATTCTGAAGAATCCAATGTTTTAACCAACTATCACTCATAGTCACAAAATACATGAATGCTTTTCTGATACTTGTCATTTCGTTGTAATCATTCTTGTACAAGATATTTGTCCATTTGACAAATTCGCTGGCAATTTTTTCTGACGTTTGGGCTTGGAATAAATCTGTGATCGCTTGGTTCCAAGTATCTCCCAAGGTTCCGTTTTTATAAGATTTTTCGAGCCATTGATTATATGGTTGATAGCGTTCGCCAGTTAAAACAT
>PMZB01000047.1 GCA_003170575.1 Chlamydiia bacterium
GCATAGCAACGATATCTGCTTGAACCATGTAAGGATATGGATTCAATTTCTTTCCCAAAAGAATAAATTTCTTTTGCAATCCATATTTTCTAATTTGCTGCTCTAATTTTGGCCTTTCAATCCCCTCTCCAACAATATACCAGCGAAAACTAATTCTCTTTTTGTCTAATCGACTGTGCACTCTAATCGCTCGATCAAATGCTTTTGAACTGTGTAAACGTCCAACGCTTACAACATTACATAGACCATCCTTCGGAAAACTTGGTATGTTTTCGCGAGAAAGTTTTCTTATCAACTCAGCATCGCAAACGCTATATATTGCGGTGATCTTTTTACTTAATTGCGGCTGAACTTTTCGGAAACTTTCTGCGGCTCGATCTGAAACACAAACGAACGCATCAATACCTTCGCAAAGATTCGTTTTTGAGAACCATTGCTGCGTATTTGTAGTTAACATATCTGTGTGAATCCATTGCACTTTTCTCTTCGCAGAAATTTTCCGCAAGTAAGATCTTGGATCTATCCATTCTCCAAAACTAACAACTGCATCATAAGAACGGCTCAATCCTTCTTGAATCGAGATAATGGGAAAATCTTTCTTAAGTCGCGGCTCCAAAATCCCTTCCCTTCCTAAGAGAAGGACTTCAACCTTTGTATTCGGAATGGACCAATTATTTAAAAGGCTTATAAATGCTTGCTCAGCACCCCCTACCTCCAACTTGGTCATAATAAACAAAACTTTTCGACAAGGAATTTCTTCGCAAGGTAGAGACTGGACTCGAAATATGGTCAACAAAAATATGAAAAACCAACAAATAAGCCTCATTCCTTTCCCTCAAAATTTTAAGTTCCTAAAACGGTTATCTTTTGTCTTCAGGGAAGAATACCTGTTCAATCTGTTTGTAAATCGACTCATTTTCGTACTCAAACCCGCTCAAAGCCCTTGAAAACTTCTTTCGGAGAGCCTCATTCTGCAAAAGCCTTTTCAATCCTTCGAAAATAGCTTTTTCTTTATTGTCAACGATAAGCCCAGTTCTTTCTGAAACAATTTGTTCTCGTGCCGCCCCAACATCAGTTACAAGGATGGGACGTTTAAGAATCTTAGCTTCATTCACGACAATGCTACATCCCTCAAAAAGAGAAGGCAATACGAAGATATCTGCTTGTGCGATGTAGGGGTATGGGTTCATTTTCGCCCCCAAAAGAATAAATTTTCTCTGTAACTTGCACTCCTCAATTTCTTTCTCTAGCTTAGGTCTTTCATCACCTTCTCCCACGATATACCAGCGGAAAGAAATCCCTTTCTTATCTAAACGACTGTGAACTTTAATCGCGCGGTCAAAAGCCTTTTCCGGCGAAAGGCGCCCAACACTTACAACTGTGAGCAAGCCATCCTTAGGGAAACAGGGGCCCATTTCAGTTGCTTTCTTTTTGACTAAATTTCCGTCAAGAACATTGCGGATTGTAAAAATTCTATCACTAAGCCCCGGCTGAAGTATTCGAGCACTTTCTGCGACTTTCTCCGAGACACAAATAAATTCATCTATACCTTTGCATACTTCTTTGTCCATGAGAGGATGACCCCATGGTGACTTCAAAAGATCTGTATGTACCCAAACTATCTTCCTTTTTGCATGTACTTTATACAACCAGGGTCTAGGATCCATCCCCATGTAATCAACAGCTACGTCATATTGATGGCAAAATGCCTCTTCCTCTGAAACCAGAGGAAAGTCTTTTCTAAGAGAAGGCTCTAAAACCCCACCCCGACGCACAACTAAAATTTCAACTTTTGTATTTGGAATTGACCATCCATTCGTTAGACTTAGAAATGCTTGCTCGGATCCACCCAAAAGCATTTTTGGCATGATAAACAAAACTTTTCGGGGGCAACCTTCTTCGCATGTGAGGGGATGCGCTGAAAACCCAAGGAAAAGAAACAACAAAAATCTACAAGCAGCCCTAATCATCCGTTCCTCCAACAGTCAAAGAAAAGCACTTTATATCACTGAAATTAAATCATTACCCTTGGTGATTTCCGTCAGAATTTATATTTGACAAGAATAAATCTGGTCAACAATATCTTACCAGTCACTCGAACAAGGACGCTTCTATGTTCTTTGCCAAAAAGTTTTTGTTTACGATATTTTTCGCCTTCATTCTTGCAGGACCCCTTCAGCCTTGCCTTGCAGAGGCTCCTGTGGAATTTTTTGTTCTCATTACTTCCTACAACAATGCCAAATGGGCTAAGAAGAATCTTGAGTCAGTCTTTTGCCAAACATATCCCCATTGGAGAATCCATTATATAAACGCTTGTTCTACAGATGGAACAGGAGACATTGTTGAGAGGTACATTCGAGAACGAGGTTTTTCGGAAAAGTGTACGGTTATTCATAAAACACGGCGCACAATGGCGTCAGAAAACTTTTATTATGCGATTAAGGATTGCGATCCGCACAAGGTTGTTGTTCAACTTGATGGAGACGATTGGCTTGCTCATGATAAGGTATTAGAAAAACTTGCCTCTATCTATAAAAACAAAAATGTGTGGATGACATATGGGAATTATCGACCGGAGCCAAAAATAGCTGAAAGCGTTGCAGCGCCAATCCCCGTTGATGTTATAAAGAATCTTTCCTTTAGAAAATATAGATGGGTATATGGTCATCTAAGAACATTCTATGCAGCACTGTTTCAGAAAATTCCGAAGGAAGATTTTTTGCTAAATGGGGAATTTATGAAAGCCGCCAATGATGTTGCTTTCGCATTTCCCTTGCTGGAAATGGCCTCAAAGGGCCATTTTTTATTTATCAATGAAGTCCTTTACGTCTATAACTGCGCAAATCCTCTTTCAGACTTTCGTCTGGCAAGTAGAGCACAAGGGGAAGTGGCTGCATATGTATGTCCTAAACCCCCATACAAGCCGCTTGATTCGCTGTTTTAGTTAATAACAAATGGAGCTGTAGTATACCTTTGACGATGAGATTTTTGTTTGTTGCGCTTTGGATGTTGAGTAGTGTTCTAGGTACCATCGCATGCCAGGCCAAGGAACCTATTAAGTTTTTTGTACTTATCTGCTCCTACAATAATGCAGAGTGGTGCGAGAAAAATCTAGAATCAGTCTTCTGTCAAACGTATCCTCATTGGACTATCTATTACGTAGATGACTGTTCCACAGATGGCACTGGTAGCATCGTAGAAAGCTACATAAGAAAACGCGGTTTCTCGGACAAATGTGTGGTTAAACACAATACCACCAACAAAAAGGCCTGTGCAAATTACTATCATGCTATTAAGAAGTGTAAGCCTCATAAAGTTGTTGTTAATTTGGACGGAGATGATTGGCTTGCACACCCTAAGGTGCTAGAAAAACTCGCTGACATATATAAAGACCCCAGTGTCTGGATGACCTATGGTAGCTTTATGATTGAACCTGGAGAGATAAGAGGGTGTTCGAAAGCCTTGCCAGATGAAGTGAAAAACAACCATACGTTTAGACAATATAAATGGGTGTTCAGTCACTTGAGAACCTACTATGCAGCGCTCTTTCAAAAAATTCCAGTTTGTGATTTCTTCTATAA
>PMZB01000004.1 GCA_003170575.1 Chlamydiia bacterium
GGATAACGCAGGCCGATCTTAATAGATACCGTGGAGGTAAGAAAAATCACATGGGAACGCAAACTACTACTCTGGAATCTGTTCTGAATTTTCGCAAGATGCGCAATGATTTTCCACCCCTTGTTCTGAGAGAAGGAAAAACTCTTTTTGATAAAGGCTCCTGTTTAGGGGCGAGAGTGGTGAGCTGCACCTCCAAACAAATCGTTGTAGAAGCAAAGGTTATGGGCAAATTCGATGATCTCCACGAATGCACCCTGGAGATAGAAAGAGCCACATCCCAGCTTGTGTATGCAACGTGCGATTGCTCAAAAGATGTGGATTGTCTTCACCTTGCTTGTCTTCTTTTCTACCTTGAAGAGCACTTTCACTCGATTCTTCTCTCCTTTCTAGGAACGGTCAAACAAAAAGGCGAGTCCCAAGGAAAAGCTGATGACCGATGTCTTGATGAGATCGAACGAAAGGTCTATGCCAAGGTCAAAAGAGAAAAAGAAAAACAGCTTGTTGCAGACTATCATAAGACAGGAGAGTGGCTTGCGTGTTCTTCGTTGTTTCGGCTGCCAGAGGAAAAAATTGAAACGGGCGAGCTGATGATCCTTGTTGGCGCCATCAATAGTCTTAATAATCGCTTAACTGAGATTCAGCTTGCAGTGCGATTGACCGGAAGGCCAAAACCCGTGCTCATACAGAACCCACGAGCCTTTTTGCAAGCATTGCTTCATCTTGATCCGCTCATGCTTGGAAGTCAAAGAGCTGTTTTAGACGACTCTTCGTTCGGAGAAAAATACACGCTCCTGATCGATTATTTACGGCGTGAATTTGAATATCATGATCGTGCGGATAAACTATGTAAAGCAGCGTACCTGCCCATAAGTGCCTTGTCCTCGCTTCTGAGCACAGTTTCCACAAAAATATTCAATCATGACGAGGGCAGGATCAGTATTTTTCTTGAGACATTTGATCGCACGCTTAAGTTTTCTGAGGAAGGGGTAAAGCCGTCATTTGAGCTTGAAATTGTTGAAGATCCGGATACCAGGCTTATTGTGAAAACATACTTTAACCTCCCCTGCGGACGTGTTTCTCTCCAGGGAGTTAAACTTCTCTTGGCATCGCCTCCAGGCTTGCTTCATGAAGATACTTATTATCCTTTAGCCGCTCCATTTTGCTTGCGCCACGCTGTTGACCTGGATGTTCTTGATCACAACGCAATCCCAGAGCCGCTCTTTTCAAGCTTTCTCACCTATGGACTTCCTTCGTTGCAACGGTTTGGGGAGGTAAAACTCCCTGAGAGGTTCGAGGATGTGCGAAGAGCCACAACCCTGGAAGACCCGATAGTAATCTGTCATGCAGAGCTTTGCAAGGGGGAGCTTACTGCAAAGATATGCTTCCGTTATGGCTCTACAATACTTCCAGAGGTCAAAAGAGTCCATACGATAGAAGAGATTACTTCTTTGTGCAAAGGTAAAGCGTTAATCCCGCGCAACTTTATGAAAGAGCTTCTTCTTACTCAGGAGCTTGTGTGGGGCCTTTTGCCGGATGATAAAGAAGGGGCATATACCACAAAGTCTGAAAAGCGAATCATTGAGTTTGTCTCAGAGACAAAAGAGGTGATGGGAAACGAGGTAGAATGGCATTTTTCTGATGCTATGGAGCGGTGTTTTATTTTTGAGGATTCGAAAATAAAGCTTAACCTTTCGGAAGGCACATCTCCTGGGCTTATCAAGTGCAAGCTTTCTGTTGAAGGCCCAATGAAGGGGCTTGATGCTGGAAAAGTGGTCGAAGCCGCCCGCTTGAGGCGGTCCTACATTGAAACGGGAGAATCTGAGCCTGGAGTATTTTCAAAGACCATCATTATCCTCAACGCAGAGGAAGTTGAATCTCTTGCTATGTTGATCGAAGATTTTTCCATTCCCTGTTTCAAGTCAACAGAATGGACAATTCCTTTATGGACTGTTGTAGGGATAGATGAAGGCCCCACACTCAGCCGTCAGGTCGCAATTTCCAGTACTACTTCTTTGAAAAAACTGCAGCAGTCTCTTCTTGATCCGAAAGTAGGTGGAGAGGTGTGTGTCAGCCCATATCTTAAGAAGCAGCTTCATCCCTACCAAAAAGACGGAGTTCAGTGGCTCAAACGCTTAAGAAACTTTGGATTAGGCGGGATTCTTGCTGATGACATGGGGTTAGGAAAGACGATCCAGGCAATCTGCTCCCTTTCCGAAATACACAAAAATGGGGAAAAGGTTCCTCCATCTCTTATTGTGTGCCCCACCTCGCTTGTAGATAACTGGGAAGAAGAGATTAATCGGTTTGAGCCTGCCCTGAAAGTAGCAACCTATGTTGGAGCTCCAGGAGACAGGAGAAAAATTCTCTCTAAAGTGGATGCTTTTGATGTGATAGTTACCTCTTATGGACTCATTCAGCGGGATCTTGAGCTTTTTGAACCAATGCCCTTCTCTTATGTGATCCTTGATGAAGCTCAGGCCATAAAAAACAGGGAAACGCAAAATGCCCGATCTGTCAAGCGGCTGAAAGCAAACTATCGGCTGGTGCTTACCGGTACGCCGGTTGAGAACTCTCTGGAGGACCTGTGGAGCCTTTTTGACTTTCTTATGCCAGGCTTTTTGGGATCTCATGATCGATTTATGCAAGCGTATGTTAAACCTCAGGGGAAGGAGATTACAGGCACTACAGATGTGCTAAAAAAACGAATTTCCTCTTTTGTCCTGCGGCGTATGAAGCAAGATGTTCTGGAAGACCTGCCGCCTATTTCTCATCTTGTGTATCACTGTTATCTGAGAGACGAGCAGCAAAAATTGTATCAAGCGACGGCAAGGCGGGCAAAGGAAGAGCTCACAGAACTTGTGGAGCGCAATGGATTTGAAAAAGCGCGTCTTCACGTGCTTGCAACGCTGACTCGCCTTAAGCAGATCTGCTGCCATCCATCGCTCGTGATGAAAGAAGAAGGGCAAACTCTTCCCTCTGCTAAATACGAGATGCTTCAAGACCTTCTTGAGGTACTTGTGGATGGGGGTCATAAGACAGTACTTTTCAGCCAGTACACGTCCATGCTTGCGATCATTCGGCAAGATCTCATCCGCCAAGGCATCAATCACCTCTACCTTGATGGAACCACAAAAAATCGCCTGAGTCTTGTAAAACAGTTTAATGAAGACAGCACCATTCCCGTCTTTCTCGTTTCTCTGAGAGCGGGCGGCAATGGGCTCAACCTCGTGGGTGCAGATAGCGTCATCCACTACGATATGTGGTGGAACCCAGCTGTTGAAAACCAAGCCACAGACCGCGTCTGGCGCATGGGCCAAAAAACAAAGGTTGCCTCCTACAAGCTCATCACCAAGGGAACCATTGAGGAAAAGATTGTCGAACTCCAAGAGCGAAAGAAAGACCTGATCTCAGATCTGGTTTCCTCCCTTGATGATGTATTCTCCAAACTTACCTGGGAAGATGTTTTGAGTCTGCTGAAGTAACTATTCACATACCCCTACGCAAGTCAGGGTAAAGAGGAAGAATTGGCTTTGCAACCAATTCAGTAAATAATTCGGGCACAAGGCATGCACACGTATCCTATTACCCATAAGTAGGCAAAAGAATTAAGGATGAGCTTGCCCCCTCCGATCTTTCTTGTCGCTCTCGCTCCTGAAAGATCATCGGAAGTTACATATGGATAAAGGCAGATGTACTCTTACACGTACTTTAAAC
>PMZB01000011.1 GCA_003170575.1 Chlamydiia bacterium
CAGAAAACGAAAAAAGACCAAGAGCGAGGCATATTTTCCTTATTTGATGAAACCCCAGGGGATATCCCCAAGGCATACCTAAAACCAATGATGTAAATTCCTATGGCCGCAAAATCCAGTTGGATTTTGCGGCCATAGATCAGGAGGTCAACCTACTTCCTTTACTGTAATATACGGTTTCAGGAAACCAATCTATTCTATCCAAAGGCTCTTTAGAAAAGGGTTTTTGAAGAATTCTCAAGATACAGCTTTGCAGTTCTGGGAGTTGTTCTACAAAAGATAATTTCATTTCTTCAAGCGATTTTTGTTCTTCCTCAGATATTTCGCTAACAACAACTCTTATTATCACTGAATGAGCCTCGATATCAAGTTGGACAGCTCGTATTCGAGGGAAAATATGATTAATCATGGCCCACTGCATAGCAAGGAGGACTTTGTGGTAAAAGTCAATATCTGCATCAAGTACCACATTTTTTATGGATACAAGCGGCGGATTCTCTTTTCTTGCAAAAAGGCATACTCCAGGATAGTTATGGATAGGCTTTGGTGAGTCAATACGGATGATTTCGGCAGATGTTGCTTTTACAACGCGATGATAAAGATCTTCTCCAAAAGAACTTCGAATCTCCTCTACAGATTTTTTATCACTTTCAGACAGCTCTCCATCCACATAGAAATAGAGCTCAAAACAGAAGCCTTTATGTTGCATGCTTACGAGACGCAACTGGGGGAAAATCGCACCCCATGCTCGCCGCTGAAACGATACAACAAACGCTCCTCCGCTTTTATGAAACAAAAATTTTTCCGCAGTTGTTTGAAGAAGGCGACTTTGTACTCCGGGAGTGATTGAGCCATACACATCATAAGGATGGAAGGGTGCATAAACATCGTATTCTTTTCTATAGTAAACAAGCATTCCCTCCATTTCTCTTTCTTTCTGAGGGAAGTCAAGTCTCTTTACAGTAAGAATACAGTCTGCTATTTCAGTTCGAGGCAGTTGTTCCAAAAAACTTTTCCGTATCCCTTCCAATGTTGCCCGATCTTCTTGAGCAATTTCTCCATCTACCCGGACGTAAATATGGGCTGCCAAGTTGTCACAAGAAACAATAATCTCACGGATTTGAGGAAAAATCCGATTAATCATGGCTCTCTGCATTGCGATTCGAATTTTTCGATCTTTTCTCATTGAGACATCATCCAACACAGGATGCTCCGTTGGTCCTTCGGGTCTTGGCTCTTTACGTGCATAGACACACTCGCCGGGGCAATCTGGAATAGGATTGGGATGGTCTACTCGAACAATTTCAAACCATTCCTGGTCTATGTTCATTGTAAAGCCTGTTCCTGCATATAAATCTATTAAGGAAAGTGATTCTTGGTCATCTTCGGAAAGATCGCCGTCCACATAGAAAAAAGTTTGAGGATTTTCCCCTAGTGTAATGCTCGCAAGACGTAGACGTGGAAAAATATACCCACTGGAACCAGATTGAAACCCAAGTAAAATTTCCAAATCTCGTTTAGAAAAAATATTTTTCATTTTTATTCCGGTGGTTTCATGGGCACAATATGCGCACGTCCTTTGGAGTCATAATGAATACGACCCCATGTGGTATGTCCAGAAATTTTTCCATCCTCGCTTTTCCAAATTCCAATCTCTTCGCCAAAATTAACATCCTCTTTATATCCGATTTCCCATGGGTGCTTTCCTGAAGGATGATACTTGGGACTTCCTTTCCCTGCATATTTCTTCAATAAAGCTTCTGGGTCAGGATGCGTTAAGATACTATTCGTCGCTCTTTTATCCTCGCTGAGACTTTTCCACAAAGCAGTTCCTTCTCGATGCTTGTCTTGCTTCCCGTAGAAAATTTTGCTCTTTTCGAAAAATGACTTTCTCTTTACAGCAAGTCCTTCTATGACTTCGGTAATCTTTGCCTCAGGAGAAGCGATCAAGGTTTTCACATTGCAGAGAGCATTTTTGCTGCGCAGGGTTTGGAAAGTCTTAAGGAGCTTGACACTACCAATGCAGGCAAATATCTCAAAGCCATTTTTCCCAAAATAGTGTCCCAATTTTTCCCATTTTTCTTGAGCAGGTGCGGTTTTCCACGTCGTTACAATTTCGTGGAGTTCTGGAGAAACTTTTTCCAAAAGTTTTAACTTCTTGCCTTTGCAAAGAAGCGACATTGCATTTTCCACCTCATTCATAATAGCTGCGGGAACGGCAATGGGGTGAGAAACTGTTGCCCAGACCATCTGAGTAGCTCCACGTATGGAATAAAGCAAGGAGACGGGAAATTCTCGAGCTCCTTCAACACCTCCAATCGTTAGCTCTTTAAGAAATACGCCTGCCAATTCAGCTCTTGTTGCATCTGGCTGTAGATCTTTATCAAAATCTTGTGAAATAAAATCTTGCGCTGCTTCTTGATACCTTCCAAGCTCCAGATAAGCTGTTATTCGCTTCTCATAGAGCTCTTTTCTATCGGGATATTTTTGGATAGCCTGGGTCAAAAGCGCTATCGCCTTGTCATAATCAAGCGCTGAAAGGAGTGATTCACTACTAAGCAGATACGCCTCTGGAGTGATAGGCGTAGTCGCATCAAGCGTAGAGGCTAACTCTGCATATTCGGTCATGAGCTGAGCACTGAGCGCACAATCTCCAAGATGTTGAGAAAGGAGTCCATATTCATATGCTGTTTTTAAGCAGCGATGCTTGTGCCGACATTCCGCATACACTTTTCTGAGTTCTGCTCGGGCATCTTTAAGCAATTCTGCAATTTCATTTCTCTTAGCAAGATGTGTGTTATAAGCCTTATCCTTAAAGTATTCGATATTGTTCAATACCAACGGATCGAATTTGCTGAGGATATCACTCTCCGCTAAATCCCAATCTAAAAGAATATCAATACTTTTTTTGCTATATTCTTTTAAGACTAGGAAATTTGAATAATCATAATAAATT
>PMZB01000037.1 GCA_003170575.1 Chlamydiia bacterium
GAATGCTGACTGCAGAAGGATTTCGTCGGCGCACCCCAAGTTGCCCGACTACAGGAAACTTGAACTTATATAGAGGCAGGAGGCAAGGGAAAAAAGGATAATGAGATATGAGCGCTTATTGGTCAGATCATAATATTTTTTCCTCAATTAATAAGCGCTCTTTCCAAACTCGCCCTCTGATCATTGTTCAAGCTCGTCTTGGTTCTACTCGTCTACCAGGCAAGATCCTGATGGAAGTTGAGGGAAAACCTTTGTTGCAGATTCTTCTAGAAAGATTAGCATATGTAGAAAAACCTGTTGACGTACTTGTGGCGACCACGGAGTTGCCCCGAGATGACGCTACAGTAGCTTGTGTTGAGGGCCAAAGAATCCCTTGTTTTCGTGGGAAGGAAGAAGATGTGCTGGATCGGTTTTGCCAAGCGGTGAAAGGAAAATCGCCAGATGCTATTGTGCGTATCACTGCAGACTGTCCGCTTATGGATCCGTGGCTTGTCTCGCGCGCACTGGATCTTTTTTATGCGCTTAAAGTTGACTATCTTTCTAATACGCTTCACAGAACCTTTCCCAGGGGGTTTGATATTGAAATCTTTCGCCCTGAAGTTCTTAACCGCGCAGCCTCGGAAGCTACAACTCCTTACGATAGAGAACACGTGACTCCCTATATTGTGGCTCGCGGAAACGAGTTTTCCCAAGCTAATTTTATTTCGCCAGAAGATTTAGGCAGCTGGCGCATCACAGTTGATACATCCGAAGATTTTTCTTTTGTAAAAAAAATCGTTTCTATTTTAGGCTCCTCTCCAAATACCTGTTCTTTTACAAAAGTAAAAGAGCTATTTCTTCAACATCCTGAATGGGCAGTGTGAAAAATATGGTGTTTCTTGAGCTTGCTGAATGCACAGAAAGTGCAGCGCGGGAAGTGTTTGCATGGAGAAAAGATCCTGTAACTGCACAAAATTCTCTTCACACATCTCTTCCTGATTGGGAGACTTTCTTTTCTCACTTTCACTCTGATTATTTTCAATCCACTCTTCCTACATTTTTTTTACGGGATCAATCTTCCCGCCTAGCCCTCATTCGCTTTCGTCCGCTTGATGTGGCCAACCCTTCCTTCATTCCATCGTTTGAAGTTTCTATAGTTGTAAACCCCGAATTTCGACAACAAGGGTTTGGCTTCTTAGCGCTAACCAAAGCGGAAGAGATAGCAAGGCTTAGAGGCATTCCTCTTCTTTATGCCCAGATTCGCCCCACGAACCTTGTCTCTAAAAAGCTTTTTCTCAAAGCTGGATATCAATTTCTTCGCATGGAATCAGTACAGGTCGAGAGCTTATATGGAAGAGACGAGGTGCAAGTAGAGCTTTTTGAAAGACAAGTACTTCCTCTCCCCAAAGAAAGAAGAGTGTTTCTGGTCGCGGAAATCGGATCAAACTGGCGCGTAGGTTCAAGTGAAGAGAACCGGTCTCTTGCTAAGGATATGATTAAAATGGCTTCAGACGCAGGTGTGGATGCGGTGAAGTTTCAGACCTTTAGAGCTGAAAAAGTGTACGCTCCACACCCAGGGAAAAGCAAATACCTTGCGGCCTCTGGCACCGATAAAGACATCATGGATGTGTTTAAGGATCTAGAGATGGCCTACGAGGATGTGCCGTATCTTGCCTCTCTTGCAGAAGAAGCAGGTCTGGAGTTTATGAGCACACCTTTTTCTGTGGATGATTTTAACGTTGTTGACCCTTTTGTTTCTCACCATAAGATTGCTTCATATGAGCTTGCCCATGTTCCGCTTCTTGAATGCATGGCTCGCTCCCAAAAACCTGTTTTCCTTTCAACCGGAGCCTCATATTTGCAAGAGATTTCTTGGGCTGTTTCAAAACTCCAAAGCCTGGGCTGTAAAGATCTAACCCTTCTTCAGTGTACTGCGGCATATCCCTCGTATCCTGAGTCCATGAATTTGCGAGCTATGGAAACTCTGCGCGCTGCTTTTGGCCTTCAGGTAGGCCTCTCTGACCATAGTCTGGACTATGTTGCAGCACCACTTCTGGCAGTTGCCTATGGAGCGAGGGTCATTGAGAAGCATGTAACTATGCGCCGCACACTTCCCGGTCCAGACCAAGCGTTTTCTATAGAGCCAAAAGAGCTGAAAATCTTTGTCGAAAAAATAAGGTTGGCTGAAAGCATGGTTGGCTCTGGTGAGAAAAGAGTGCTCAAGCAGGAAGAGGAGCTTTTCTTTTTTGCAAAACGCGCCCTGCAGGCAACACGGGATATTGCCCCAGGGGATATTTTGCGATTGGGTACCTCTTTTGATATTCTCCGGCCAGGTTCACATACAAAAGGAGCTCATCCGGCATTTGCTTCTTCTCTTTCAGGGAGGAAGGCGAAAAGACAGATTCCTATGGGAGAAGGTGTTCAACTAGGAGATGGGGTGTGACAACGATTTACCAATTTCCTCTACAGTCTGATATTGCTGTACGTCTTGTTGGGTCTGAGGTGCGAAACATTCCTGTGCGCTATCGTCGTGAGATTGATGCTATCTGGGAAAAAGAGAAAAAAGAGGGGTTTTATGATGGGACTGTGCTTTCCATGATCCGATACTCACCCAAAGAAATAATAGGGGAGTTAGTCTCATTTAAAGCTTTCTATGCATCTGTGAAAAATAGGGCCCTACGAAAGGTGTTAGGCATTTATCCTCTTGGAATAAGCGGGAGGACGATTTTTAAGGGAAAAATTCTTATTGGCACACGCGGCAAAAATGTCTCCATCTACCCCGGAGAAAAAGAATGTGTGCCTTCGGGATCTATTGACAGGCTCTTTATTCGCAGCGATAAAACAATTAATCTTGAGTGCGGCATTGCAACGGAGCTCAGCGAGGAGAGTGGAATTAACGACGAAGAGATAGACCGCATTATCCCTAAATCCCTATACTGGGATAGTGAAGGAGCTGTTTTTGATATTCACCTGGATATCTTTTTGAATGATGCTGCTAAGATTTCTGCTCTTTATAGTCCACAAGGCGAGTACGATGATTTTATGTGGGTTGAAAAGAGTGAGGTCACTACCTCGCTTTTGGAGACTTGCCTGCCCCTTTCTAGAACCTTGTTACAATTACCCATAGAGAAATGAAATGGATCTTCGATCACTCTACGTTACACTTAATGAGTTAAAAGAATCCCCCTGCCTTCTCTATCTTGAGGTAAAAGATGATTTTTTCAGGGAAGATTGCTTTCTTAAATACCGAGATAAGTGGAAGCAAAACTTTCCAGATGGAGAAATTCATTCCTGCTCTGCAGCAGAGCTCTTGGGAAGAAAAGGGGACCTAATGGGCGGTTCCTTATTTGGATCAAAATCTTTGTGGATTCTCACGGACCTAACCTTGCGCGGAAAGAAAAATGAGGAATTTATTTCTCTTCTAAAAACCGCTCACGACCACTACTTTTTTATAGTAGAAAGCGATCCACCATCAAAAGCACTTCTTGAGCTGCTTAAAGACCATGGTGTCCACCTTGCACTTGATCCAATTAAGCCGTGGGAGCGCCAATCAGTCCTAGAAGGATGGATTGCGCTTTATGTAAAAAAGCAGGGCAAGAAAATTGCATCCCAAGCTGCCTCTGCGCTTGCTCAGGCCTTTCCTCAAGAGAGGAACGCCTTAGCCCAGGAATTAGATAAGCTTCAACTCTACACCGACGAGATACAGCTTAAGGATGTTGAGGCTCTTTGCTCATTAGAGACAAAAACATCCTCGTGGAACTTGCTTGAGGCAATTCTGTCGCAAGATGTCAAGATGATAACGCATGCGCTTACCTATCTTGAAGACTTTAATCATATTGGCCTTTTGCGCTTTATGCGAGGTCAGATTGAGAAATTTTTGCTCGCCGAAAATGCTTCCGCTTTTCGCACCAAGACGCAAATGAAACAATACGAACAGGCGAAACGATTGGGTTTCCCACGCCTCGCCTTCTGGATAAAAGCACTCGAGATGAAAGAAGTGGCGATCAAGTCTGGAGAAAGCCAAGGTACACAAGAAGACCTTCTGCTCCTTTTTTTAAGTTTTGCACAAAGCTAACCAAGAGAGGAAAATTTAATTTATGGTTTCATACAAAAACTTTAGTGCTATGAAGTTTAGATGTGCTCTTACATGCTCGTCTCGCAAAGGTTCATAATTTTTTTTTACCACAGAGACCACAGAGATCACAGAGAAAAAAAGAATGCTGGGGGCTCTGCCCCCAAACCCCCGATTTAGCTTTTCAAGTGGTGATTCACCCCAAAAAACGCAGGAGAAGTCGACTGAAAGCCAACGCAGCGTGCATTCTGTGTGTCGGGGGTTTTGGGGGCAGAGCCCCCAACAATTGTTTTTCCTCTGTGATCTCTGTGGTCTCTGTGGTAAAAAAAAATTACGAACCTTTGTTGACGTGCATGTAAGTGCACATTTACAAGCATCCTTGAGGGTAATAGTATGACGCTTTACGTTCTTCCCAATGTGTTTAGTGATGAGCAAGAGCCCCATCTTCTCCTCCCAGAAGGGCTTTCGACCATTCTTCTTTCTTTGACCGGACTTATCGCTGAGAGCGAGCGGACAGGAAGAAGATATCTGATAAAACTTCTCAAAGATCCACTCGCACGCACCCTTCCCATATACTTGCTCAATGAGCACTCATCATCACAAGATAGAAAAAACCTTGCTGAAAAAGTGCTCTCAGGGGAGGTTTTGGGCTTGATTTCTGACGCAGGCACTCCCTGCATAGCAGATCCAGGCAGTGAATTGGTTCACCTTTTGCGAAAAAGAGGGGAGAAAAAAATCATTGTTATTCCTGGGCCTTGTTCGATCTTGCTTGCTCTTATTAGTTCTGGCCTTCCCGGGCAGAGCTTTTCATTCCATGGGTATTTGCCAAAAGAAAAAGAAGAGAGATACCGAAAAATAAGGCTTTTGGAATATCAGTCTGAGAAAGAAAATTCCACGCAGATCTTTATCGAAACTCCTTACAGGAATGAGGCGTTGCTGCAAGATCTTTTAGCAACCCTAAAAAGTACTACCGAGCTTGCCTTGGTAAGCAGCATCACATTTCCTGACGAAAATGTCCGTCTTCACACTGTTGAGCAATGGAAAAAATCGACTCCGACAGTTGAAAAGACACCCACAATTTTCTTATTCCATGGGGGGTCCAAGTGAGGTTTTTAAAAGCTTTTTGGATCTCATGCTGGGTGCGCATTTTTCATGTGTGGCAGTTCTTTATTAACCTGTTTAAATATTATCTTTGGGATTGGAAGTTCTTTCTGGTAGACTTCACGATCCTTTTGCTCTATTTTTTTCGCACTCCCTTCCGCCATGTGCGCATTTATGATGAAAGCCATCCAGACCATCCCATCGGTCCATATGGTGAAACAGACTTTTCTACCTGTGACAAGATTTTACGTGAGTTTGGTATCTCCAAAGATCTTTCCATTGCAGATATGGGCTGTGGCAGAGGCCGGCTTTGTTTTTGGTTACGTCTTGTGCGTGGACACCGATCAGTTTTGGGAGTCGAGCAACTTCCCCTTTTTATAGAGCGTGCGCAAAAAGTGCAGCGCTGGTTTCATGTCTCCAACCTTACCTTCTTGAACCAAGACTGGAATGAAGTTTCCCTCACAGGAATAGATGTGATCTATTTTTATGGATCTGCTCTTGAAGAGGACACAATAGTTGCCTTAGGAACAAAGCTCCTCCACCTACCACCAGGCACCAAAATCATCACAACAACCTATTGGTTCGGAGAATTTTTCCCAGATGCTTTCCAGCTCGAGAAAAAGACCAGAGCCCGATTCATCTGGGGAAAAGCGGATGTGTATCTACAGACAATTCGATAGTTACCGCGATATTCCTTTGCGTGCTTCTGCTTCTTGCTGATACAACTGCTGCAGTGTTTGTATAACTGAGTTGCGCTCATTTCGGTTCTCTTCAGCCTTTCGAGAAAGCTTTTCCATGCGTGTTTTTGTGAGGTCAGCTTCTCCTTGAGCACTTGTCCTGTTTGCACCTGCGAGGTTTCCATGAATTTGGATAGTTGCATCAGAAATCTTGTGTATTCCATCGAGAGCTGTGGCCATTGATTTGGGGATTTCTTTAGAATCGATGCCTTCGAAAAGACGGATGTACTTTAGTTTTTCGCCCAAAGCTATTGTAGCTACTGGAGCAACAGCATTGACTAGAGTGCATATGCTTATTCCAACGCTAGCTACTTGTAACCCAATTCCTATCGGGCTGCGCAGAGAGCGAACCTGTTGGTTGACAGCATCTTTGTACCAATTCTCCATCTGTTCTTCGTATTGATCAGTGAGCCTGAGATGCTCACGTAGCAATACCCAAACCATCAAGCAAATTTCTTCATATTGCTTTACAAAGTCCACGATAAGGGGGGGATTTACAGATTCCTTTTTTTGGGATAAAATCTCTTCGAGCGCTTTATTGGTAAAGTTTGTTACAAATTTCCGATTCGGGAGAGAAGTGGAAAGTCCCTTGCCTTTATTATGATCTGTGTTCAGAGTGGTTGAAGAAGTGGGAAGGGCAATATCATTACTTAACTCTGTCATAAAATTATCTCCCTTTTTACGTAGCTTGTTGTGTTAGTATACACCTAATTGTCAAATATTCGGGAACATGTATTTGCATGAATCTTCATGGAAGCCTCGAACATGTCAAACAGATCTTTTATATTTTTTTCTAGCTGTTTCACAGTTGCAAACTCATCCTTTACCTTTTTTCCAGATCGACGTAGTTCGTCTTCCAATTCAAGCATCAAGGCATTTTGAGTGTTTGCTCTCCATTGGGTAAAAGCTCCTGTTCCTTGAGCAAAGGCTTGAGAGCCCGATTGTGCTGCTGTAATTGCAAATTGAGCTCCTTTTGAAAGAAGTCCCGCTGAACCCCAGGTAAGTCCAATACTGCATGCTAAAGATGCGATACCTGTTGCTAAACTAATGCGTCCTAACCACGTTTGTGTGCTTTCTGTGTTTCCTTTTCCTAGAGCATCTGCCAATGCTTTTTTTGCAGGGTCATCTAGAACTGAATCCAAAATCATCAGGCCGCCTACGGCTGTTCCTGCTATACCTAAAGCAACTATGCCCATCCCAGTGCTTGCACAAATTGCTGTTATCCCGGCTGCCAACAAGGGGACTGATTCCACTGCATGCACAATTTTACTTACAAAACTATTTTGCCGATTCTTTGTGGCGGAAGAAACTCCTTCTTCAGCTAGCTTTTGGAGCAATTCCTTTCTCCAGGCTTGCTCTTTTTCAAGAGAAAGGGCACGCAGCTGGATCGCCTCTTGATCCAGTGTTGCAACTTTTTTGAAAATATCCCTCACAAGTGCTTCAAAAGGAGATCCTTGTTGCAAAAGTCCTTCTACTGCATGGGAAAGCTCAACTTCAGAGAGCGGTTTAGGTTGGGCTGGAGGCAATTCTTCAAAAAGGGTCTTGGAACAGGGCTCAATAGGTGTTGGCATACTAGACCTCTTAATTGCTGCTGACTCCACGGCACATTTTACTCCAGCTTTCTTTCAAGCTATTGAGATGGCCAATTATATTGCGATACGTATCATCATGGAGCATATTACAACGGTAAAGCTCATTTTGGAGTTGTAAAACTTTGCTGGATTGATCATCTCGTTGTTGTGTTAAGGATCTGAGTAATGCGTCTCGCTCTTCGCGCGGCAACACTCCTTTTTTAGCTGGAATGATAAACCCTTCTTTTCTCAGTGCCTCGATAGATGATCCAAGGCCCTTTTTTTCCCAGTTTAAAGATCCGTCTTTTTCCGAGAGCTCGAGTACATCCTTATAAAGAGTATCTAGCATCTTCATTTTATTGCAGATCCCTACACTTTCGTTAGCTTTGTTCTTCCCTGTATTCTTAATGGTGTTTGTTTGATCGACAGCAAGAAATCTAAGAAGAGTTTCGAGAGACTCATAAATAATTTTGTTGTCTATAGTGATTACTTGGCCCGTCTCATTAGTTTTATTAGATGATATATTGGATTCTTCATCATCAGTAACAGTCTGGACCTTTAAGTTATTATTGATGCCCATACAACGAAACCTCCCTAAAACAGTAGAAAACTACTATACGACAAGCAGGGAATTTTTACCAGGAGTGTTCTTTTCCTTGAAAAATATTGCAATTATTTCACTTCGTTAATAGAGTCCCGTTTTTGGTTCTTTTTATTTTTTCTCCTTAACTGAGGGCTATTCGATGGGGCGATTTTTTATACTAATGTTTGCGTTCTTTGTCTTGTGTTTTGGTTTGGATAGGCCATTAGAAGCTACATGTGCTCGACCTATGTCTCTTAATAAGGGGGTCGAGTCGAACTCACAACAGTATTCTCCAAATCTTGTATCTAAAGGCCTTCATATCAGAGGGCGTCGGGGGATACGCGGACACACGGGCCCCAGAGGGTGTCATGGTCATAGAGGCCATAGAGGCCATCGAGGAGGGCGTGGTGAAAGAGGTCTTCAAGGCATTCCGGGCCCAATAGGCCCAACAGGCCCTGCAGATCCACCAAGTTCGGGAGGCTCACAAAGTTCATCAGGCTCGTCAGATCCAATAGGACAAACTGGTGCGACTGGTGCAGCAGGTGAAGACGGTGCCACAGGCGCTATGGGTGCGACTGGTTCCACTGGCTCAGCAGGAGCGACTGGACAGACTGGCGTTACAGGAGCTCAGGGTGCTACAGGGCCTCAGGGTGCTACAGGGCCTCGGGGGGAGCCAGGACCTAGAGGTGGAGTTAGTTCAGGGGGCGCAGTTGAGGGAAGTACGACGGATCCAATAGGCGCGACTGGAGCAACAGGTCTAACAGGCGCTACTGGGGCAACTGGTTTGACTGGAGCAACGGGATTATCTGGTGCGATAGGTCCTACCGGAGCCACCGGTGTAACGGGCGCGACTGGAGCTACAGGTCTAACAGGTGCGACGGGCCTTATTGGAGCTACTGGAGACACCGGAGAAGCGGGTGAGACCGGTGCTACAGGCTTAACCGGTGCAATTGGACTTACTGGGGCAACCGGATTAACGGGGGCTACAGGAGCAACAGGGTTGACTGGAGCAACAGGCACCACTGGACTTACCGGTGCTACGGGCTTGACAGGTGCAACTGGAGCAATCGGCTTAACAGGAGCGACAGGCATTACTGGTGCGGCAGGACTTACAGGTGCGACGGGGGATGCTGGCGAGACAGGTGCCACAGGCTTAACTGGCGCAACTGGTTTGACTGGGGCAAATGGACTAACGGGAGCTATAGGTGCAACAGGGTTGACAGGTGCAACTGGAGCGATCGGATTAACAGGAGCAACAGGCCTTACTGGGGCAACAGGGCTTACAGGTGCTACGGGAGATGCTGGCGAGACGGGTGCTACGGGCTTAACTGGCGCAACCGGACTTACTGGGGCAACTGGATTAACAGGAGCTACAGGGTTGACTGGAGCAACAGGCGCAAACGGGCTTACTGGCGCTACCGGCTTGACAGGTCCGACTGGAGCGATCGGATTAACGGGAGCGACAGGTTTTACCGGAGCGACAGGACTTACAGGTGCGACGGGAGATACTGGTGAGACAGGTGCCACAGGCTTAACTGGCGCAACTGGTTTGACTGGGGCAAATGGACTAACGGGAGCTATAGGTGCAACAGGGTTGACTGGTGCAACTGGAGCAATCGGCTTAACAGGAGCCACAGGCATTACTGGGGCAACAGGGCTTACAGGTGCTACGGGAGATGCTGGCGAGACGGGTGCTACGGGCTTAACTGGCGCAACCGGACTTACTGGGGCAACTGGATTAACAGGAGCTACAGGGTTGACTGGAGCAACAGGCGCAAACGGGCTTACTGGCGCTACCGGCTTGACAGGTCC
>PMZB01000318.1 GCA_003170575.1 Chlamydiia bacterium
GCGTTGCTGCCGAATCTTCAGAAAAACCAGTGGTTATTAAGCATGCGAAAAGCACTCCGGCACTCAATAGCCTCATTATGGCTTGAGTTCCTTGTGGAATTTTTTTAATTGCTTAATATCATACAGTACTGAATCCCGCATAAGGGCTTTATGCTCGACAGAAAGAGATGTGAGCATTCTTTTCGCTTCAGTTGCCGCAATTTTTGCCTCAGAACTATAGACTTTTTTTAGCTGCTCAGGCGGTAAGGCAAGCACTTCTCTTAATTTAATCAGCGCTTCATAACATTCTTTTGTTTTTTCTGAGTCAAAACCACCTTTTTGGATAGTTTCTGCTTTACCGTAAAGGTAAACAGCATGCTCAGTTTTTTGGAGATGTGTCATTGTCAATAAAATAAGGCGATCTACACTTTCAAGGGTTTCGTTTGTTCGATGTTCCTCCTTTTTTTCTTTAGACCATGTCCAGTGACTCACTTGTTTTTTTCGATCGGCATAGACGCTATTAATACATCGCTTACAAAGATCTGCGACCTCACCTGGCTCTGAAGAAAATTCGTGTGCTTTTGCGAAAAGCTTTTCCATAACTTTCTTTGGAACAAAGACTTCTTCGCAGTGTGCGCGGTCATCACTGTCGCGAATAAGTACACTATCTTTTTCTCGATTATAACTGTGCTGTATAGCTTCCTCAAAAGACATGGCTTCCCCCTGTTTCGCATTTAAAAACTTAACTTTACAATTTAAAGCGAGGGGAGTCAATTATTTTCTTTGCTGTTTTTACCCTAACAATCTCTTCCACACAATGAGAAAAAGAAGGATGGGGGTGATATAGCGAATGCAAAAATACCACAAGGGGAAAAGGTACTTAAGAGAAGGGGAGGAGCCAAACTCTTCCCTGGCAATTTCTTTTGGAAAACGGTTTCGTACAAAAAGGACCATCAGGATTCCGCCAAGAGGCAGAATCCAGCCGGACATGCATGTGTCAAGCAGAGTGAGGAAATTTTTCCCATCTGCCCAGTCGGTAAGAACATAGGAAAGAGAGTTTGGAAGTCCAAAGAGAAATATCCCCGCCCCAACTACGAGAGCAGCCCTTTTTCGTGACCAGTTTCTTGTCTCCATGAGGGTTGCTACAACAACTTCAGTGAGTGCTAAAGATCCTCCAAGAGCTGCCAAAACAAAGAGAAGGAAAAACAAAGTGGAAAAGAGCATGGGCAGGGGAAGCTTTGCAAAAAGAAGCGGCAGGGTGGTAAACACAAGCCCTATGCCTTCTTGTGAAGGAAGGTGAAAGGTAAAGAGAATTGGAAAGGTAGCAAGGGCTGAAAGAGAAGCCACAAGGCATACCATGATACAGACAAAAAGACTCAGGCGAGGCACATTCTCATTTTTTCCGGTGTAACTTCCGTAGGTGACCATAATTCCTTGGCCTAAGGAGAGGGTGAAAAGGGAAAGCCCAAGCGCTTGGATAATGGTGGAGGAAGTTATCTTGGAAAAATCAGGCGTAAAGATAAAAGAAAATGCCTGCCAAAATCCTGGGAGGAAGAAGGTGTAGGTCACGAACAGAATCAGGAGGAGGAAAAGAGAAGTTGTGACAATTAAGCTCCACCGTTCGATGCCGCGTCTGACGCCTGCGTAGACGATGGAGATACTGGCTGTAAGAAAGGAAAGATGGCAGAGGAGGGAAGCTGGGGCATTGTGCACAAGGCGCTCAAATGACCCGGGACTGACGCCTGAGTGGGGAGAGGTGAGAGAGAGGGCGAGAAACCCAACACCCCATCCAGCTAACACAGTGTAGTAGGTGAGGATCAAAAAAGAGGCTACAATCCCAACCCAGCCTGCAATTTCCCAGAAAGATCGCCCCTTTTCTATGGTTTGGATAGCAGGAATCACGCTCCGCCTTGTGTATCTGCCAATCAAGATCTCAGCGATAAATAGGGGGAGGCCAACAAGAAGAATACAGAGGATATATGCAAGAAAAAAGGCGCCGCCCCCATTTTCTCCAATCGTGTAGGGCACTCTCCACAGAGTGCCAAGCCCGATTGCAGAGCTGGATGATGCTGCAAGACACCGCAGATGTGAGCTCCATTGTTCTCGCGGTGTATTCATAAAATCTACAGGGTAAATGCCGTTTTGGGTGTGCTTTCAGCTACTTCTTGAAGTTCTTTGAAGGCATTATTATATGCAGCTTTTATCAGAGCCGCTAGCCCTTCAGGATCTTCAGGGTCAATGCATTCTTTTTTGATCTGAATCTTTTTCATCTCTCCTGTGCCTGCGAGAAGTATGGTCACAAGCCCATTTCCTGCCTGCCCTTCTACTTCAAGAGCCTCTAATTTCTCGGAGATTGACTGCTGCATTTTCATCAGCTGATCTTGATACTGTCTTTGTTCTTTCTTTTTTCGTGCAAAACCTGTTCCCATTTCCTTACCTCTAAAACAATGTTCTGTGCCAAAGAGTGCGCTTCCTGATTACCCATAAGTGAATTTACGCAAAGGTTTTGTAAGATTTTTTTACCACAGAGACCACAGAGCACACAGAGGAAGAAAACAATTATTTCCTTCTTCCTCTGTGTGCTCTGTGGTCTCTGTGGTAAAAAATATTTACAAACCGTTACTTAACGTACCTATTAGTGCACTTCTGCCATTTGACTTTACCATGTTGAACTATAGCTCACTTCGATTTTTTTTACAGTTCACTTGCCTCCTTTCAATCGCTCTAGAGCGATTGAAAGGAGGCAAGTGAACTGTTTACTTTTTCTTGGATAATGTTGCGCCAAGCTCTACAGCAGCAAACCTGATGAGATTTTCCTGACGGCATTCTTCCTCATGCGGTGTGCGTGGGACAATCGTCTCCTTCCTTTCCACTTGGCAGATAAGCTCCTCAGGAACTGCTGCAACAGGCTCTTTGGTTGCTTCAGGAAGCGCTTGAGAGGGCTTTGGTTCTTCAATGTGCGAGGCTTGCGGCAGCTTTTCCTGAAGTTCGAAAAGCTTCTTTACGATCAATGCAAGCGGCACTTTTCTTTTTATGCGCACAATGGAAATAAGCAGCCATTCCAGGAGAAATCGCTCTGATGCGGCAGAATTCATGGTCTTTTGTGCTTCAGCAAGCAGAGCAAGAGTCTCAATAAGATGCTCTTGCGAAATGTTTTCTGTTATCTTAAGAAGCTCTTTCTTCCTTTCATCAGGGCAGGCAGTTGGCAGCGGGATCGAAAGCTTCAGCAACAGCATGGTTTTGAAATGGTCGCAAAGATCCTCGATAAAGTGGCCAATATCCTTGCCTTCATAGAACACGCGGTCGCTGATTTTGTAGGCTGTAGCTACGTCTGCAGTATCTATTGCGCGATCAAGCTCAAGAAGCCAGTCAAAAGGAGCAATTCCTAAAACTTCTTCAAGAACACCTTCGGTGATGGATCCATTGGAGAAGGTAAGGAGCTGATCAAACAAAGATTCAGCATCGCGAAGAGCTCCATCAGCATAGTCAGCCAGGCGAAGCAAAGTTGTCTCATCAATTGCAAGGCCAACATCGTGGGATATTTTCTGGAGTTTTGTGACGATAAGCGAGTGTGATATGCGGCGCAGGGTAAACCGTTGGCACCTGCTTAAAATTGTTGAAGGAATTTTATGCGGCTCTGTTGTGGCAAAGAAGAATTTGACGGAAGGAGGTGGTTCTTCAAGTGTTTTAAGGAGCGCATTCCACGCTTCTTTTGTGAGCATATGCGCTTCATCGATGATATATATCTTGAAGCGGCTGGATGTAGGCGCATAGGCGGCGCCTTCGGTGATCGCTCGAATATTATCGATGCCGCGGTGGGATGCTCCATCAATTTCCTGAACATCTAAAGACCTGCTTTCTGTGATCTCTTGGCATGAAGAGCAAGCATTACAAGGCTCAGACTCACTTTTGAGGCAGGTGCAGTTTAATGCTTTGGCAAAAAGCCGTGCGAGCGTTGTCTTCCCCGTTCCTCGTGGGCCGGCGAACAGATATGCCTGAGAGGTTTTTTGCAAACGTAGGGCATGTTTGAGCGTTGTTACAACAGCATCATGGCCTAACACATCCGCAAAAGTCTGAGGCCGGTACCTTCTTGCCAGTACAAGGTACTGGGGCTGTAAATTAGATGTTGTGTTCTCTTGCATTTGTCACTAAACTGTAGTTAATGTAGGAAAAATTTGTGCATACGCAAATTAAGCCTACGCAATTTGAGTATTTTTCTCAATTGTTCCTTAGGTTAAAAACATGATAGGTAGTGTTCCTGAAGGGTCGAGGCCAAAAAGAGAAGGCCGGTTTTTTGATTCGAGCCGTGCTTTAAGGCTGCTGATCTTACTTTTGATGGCAGCTGGACTTTTTTTCTTTTTGCATAATCGGGAGATCAGGATCCCTATGCTCGAGTTAGGCTCTGTTGCACCGAAATATATCGTTGCAGAAGTGCCGTTTACTTTTGCTGATGAGGAGGCTACAGCTGCCTCGCGCCATGCTGTGCTGCTTGATATAGGCAAGGTGTATGAGATTGAACCTGATGACATCACCAAAAGACGAGGCGAATTTGAAAATTCTCTGATCTCAGATCAGTCCTGGCGCATCCTTGCGCCAGAATCTTCTTTTGACGAAATGTTTCGTGCAAGCGAAAAATTAAGCCTTATCCTTTCTGGGCTGCGCTTCAGTGATGCCAAAACAATAGAGAAACTTCGCCAAGCCCATATAGATGCATCCAACCTTATTGAGATTGTTCCAATTGACCCGCGGCAAGGGATCTGTTTTCCTGAGAGGATTTGGGATGTCATTAAGAAAAATGCATTTTCTGATCATTCCTTTCTCCCATCGACTGTAGACTATCTTTTTTCCTTTCTCAAGGACAAGATCTGGCTCTTAACCATTGACTCATCGTTGCTTAAAAAAGTGCGCAAAGAAGTGCGTCAGCAAGTGCCCCAGCGATATGTCACAGTCCCTGCTGGAACACGCATCATCGATAGCGGAGAAAAGGTCTCTGCCCGCCATGTGACAATGATTCAGGCAATGAAGCAGGCATTGACTGAACGAAGAAATTTGTGGCACCCGCGTACAATCGTTGGGTCTTTCCTCTTAACAGTGGTGATACTCACAACAAGTGTTCTCTTCTTTAAGTGCTATTTTCCAGAAATCCTTGCATCTAACTCTACCCTTTTTCTGATAACGACAATAGTTTATTTGAATTTATTTATTGCAAAGATGTGTGAAATGTCTTTTCTGCGTACCCCTGGCGGGGTTTTTGAGATTGTGCATTTTCCGCTGATAACTCCTTTAGCAGGGATACTTCTTTGTATTTTGGTGAATCCTAGTGTCGCTATCTTTATTTGTTCTCTCTTGACAGTGCTTTTTAATAAATACCTTGCTTTTGAGCTTCCGGGCTTTTTGCTTACAAATCTTCTTGTTTCCTATATGGTAATTTTCTACACCCGTACACTGCGCCAGCGTGTAGAAATTGTCAGCATCTGCCTGAGAGGATGGCTTACCGCCTGTTCGGTCATTGTAGGCCTTTACCTCTATGATAGGACGCGTTTGGGAGGGGCGATCCTTCCAGATATTGGAAGTTCTGGCATCTTCATGATCTTTACAGCGATCTTGGTCATCGGTCTTCTTCCCTTCTTTGAATCCTGTTTCAGAGTGCTTACAGATATCAATCTCATGGAATACATGAATCCGAGTAATGAGCTTCTGCATCGACTGATGATTGAAGCTCCTGGCACATACCAGCACTCACTTTTGTTGGGGAGTGTTTCCGAGGCGGCAGCTCTTGCAATCGGCGGAAATGGGCTTTTCTGCCGCGTGGCGACTTTGTACCATGATATTGGGAAAGTGGCGGTGGCACAATACTTCACAGAAAATCAACAGAGCGGCATGAACATTCATCAGCTTCTCACCCCCACTGAATCCGCTCGGGTCATTATCTCCCACGTGAATGAGGGAGTGAACCTTGCACGGCGTGCAGGACTGCCTGAGCCATTTATTGATATAATCAGAGAGCATCATGGCACAAGTCTTGTGTACTATTTCTACCACAAACAACTTGAGTCTGTGCAACATAATGTAGAGCTTGTGGACGAGCGGGATTTCCGCTACGCCGGGCCAAAGCCAAGAAGCAAAGAATCCGCCATTGTCATGATCGCAGATTCTTTTGAAGCAGCCTGCCGTTCCGTGGATGAGATTACTGAAGACATTTTAGTCAAACTTGTGGACCAAATTGTTCGAGAGAAGATAGAGGATGGGCAGCTGGATGAATGCCTTTTAAGTTTTGAAGAGCTAGGAATTATAAAGAAGGCCATGGTCCGCTGCCTTCTTTCCATAGGGCACTTCCGTATCAAATATCCCGCTAAAGTTAAACTCAAGCCTACAGTATGAATACCATTGCAATCACTGGGGCCTCATCAGGCCTTGGCTGGCAGCTGGCCTTAGGGCTAGCTGACAAAGGGAAAAAGCTGCTCCTTTTTGGGAGAGATGAGGGGAGGCTTTCCCAGCTTAAGGCGCTTGTGGAAGCAAAAGGTGCTTCCTGCGAAATCTGTGATGCAGATCTTCTTCATCCACAAGGCGTTCAAAGGGCGATTTCGGCAATTCAAGTATTTCGCCCTTCTCTTCTTGTGCATTCAGCCGGTATGGGGCGGTATGGTCATTTTTGTGATCTTGAATACCAAGCTTCCTCCGACATAATACGCCTGAATGTCTTGAGCGTCATGGAAATTACCCATGCCTGGGCAAACCTTGTGAAACAAGAGAAGATGGAGCGCCCCAAAGTTATCTTTATCGCTTCAGTCGCTGCATTTCTTCCCATTCCTAGCAGCAATGCCTACGGCGCCTCAAAAGCATGTTTAGTTTCCTTTGCTGAAGCTCTTCGTGTTGAAGAGGAAGGGAAAATTGATGTGCTGACCGTCTGCCCAGGCTATTTTGCAACAAACTTTCAGCGACGCGCCTCTCTAGCTCCCTTAGGCGACCCATCAACAGAGGGCGCCCGAGTTGTGGCTGAGAAAATCATCAAAGCGATTCATAAAAAAGGGGTGTACACTCCTTTCCCATGGAGTTGGATTGTTCCGTTACGAAAGCTTTTCCCAAAATCATTTCTCATGAGATTATTGGAAAAGCTGCTCCTTCGGAGAATGCAGCAAGTGATGAAGAAGTCTGATTAGAATAAAATTACGATTAGTACAGAGGTATTTATGACACAACCAGTAAGATCTCACGCAGAAGTAGATAATCAATCTACGGCAGGATTAGAGCAACTAGGCAGTGCCCCTGTTGCTCCAGTAGGTAGCTACCCATGGTCAACCAAGAAAGTGGATGAAGTTATCCAACCTTTCTTCCTTGGCCAGGCTCAGACCCAAGTTCCATTCCAAATATCCGATGTGCCAGGGCAAGTTCTACGAAAGATGGCCTCATATCCACCAGAAGAAGATCGAATTGCGTGTGGGAACTTACCTATTACACATTCCTCAGCAGCCTTATTAGGAGCCAAGCATGATATAGCGGTGCGTCCCTTAAAGGAATTTTGCACTAATTCTCAAATAAGACCGGCATGGAAGGCGTTATACGGACAGGAACTTCCGACTGGTGAAGAGTTGGAAAAGATGTCTTACAAACAGCTGGAAGGCTTATTATGCAAGTATCAGCTATATTTAGACACAATGTTAAAATGGTTGAGAGAGGATAAGCTGAAGAGCGGTAAGCTGTATGTTTTGGAGCTTGTTCCTGTTCACGATGTCATGGCTGATAGCCTTATGCATTGCCCAGATCAATTATCACATCTTCTCGAGGCAGCCAAGTTACTAAATTTAGCTCAAGCAGGAGGATGGGAAAAACTTTGTACTCCAAAATGGGCGGGGCCTGATCCGCGCATTGCCTTCTCCCACCCGATTCCTCTTCTTTATACAGAAGAAAATCTCCGAAAAGCAGCAGAATTAACACTACAATCTTTGAACACCGGCCAATCACTCAATGTTGTTGGTGGCATAGCGTTTCCTCCTGAGTTAACAACTGATAAAAAAACTGAGTCGGTGCATATCTGGTATTCTCACCTGCATTTTCTGCCGGATGAAATAAGAAATATGAAGAGCCTTATGGAGTTATCACTGCTGGCGAATAGTAACCCTGTGTTCCTCCCAGAAACCATAGGGGATCTTTCGAATTTAACGAAATTGGATGTGTCAGCTAGCTCAGTATGTACTCTTCCTTTATCAATGGCGACGAATCCTCATTTTCGTTTATCGCACCTTACTCTGCCTAAGGTTATGCAACCATCACCAACAAGGGATTTATCCCAAGGTAAGCTTACCCAAACCGAGTATGTCCTTCAGGAATTAAAAGCAAAAGGATGCGAGATTACATATCTTGAGCAGTAGCGAAGCATTCGTCCTACCCTACAGCCGGCACAGGCATCTGCAGATGTATCCATGCTGTCTGCAGCTGCTGTAGGGGGGCTGCAGCTGGGGCTTGCCCAATAGCATTGGCCAAAGTCTCCATTGCAAGCGCATGCACGGTTTGTAGTTGTCGCTGAATTCTTCCAGCGCCAAGCGTATGCATAACCTGCTCGACACGTTGAATTGCTTCACGAGACACTGTAGGGTGATGGAGTGCAGTTGCTGCGATTTCTAATTCTCTTTCCACAAGTTGAAGGGCGGCAGCTTTTCTCACTTCTACTTGAGCTCGCTCTTCTGCTCTTTCAGTTCTGGTCGTTTCATCAATATAGAATTTAACAAGGGGAAGAAGACTTCCTAATGCACTTGTTGTGATTGCTAAAATTTCTGTAGGGAGCAGAGGAAAAGGCAAAAGAATGGAGGAAGCGATCCGGCAAATGTCGCTTTCCAGATCCAAAGCAGCTGCTATAAGTTTGAATTTTCTTTCGCCGGCGAGCGTATCATCACGAGGGGCCATGTATTTGAAAACGAGCCTGAGATTATCAAAAGCGCTCAGTGCTGAGCCGGCAATTATAGCTGCTGTAGGAATGAAAGAGGGGATTGTTTTAATCAGATCCAGGTAGTATTTAGTTAAAAATCCGATTTCATGCAGCCACTTTATTGTCTTGAGGATATCGGAAAGAAGAAAGAGAACTTTGTTCCCTACACGAAGCCAGTCATAATGGTGTTCGAATGGTTCTTGGGTTGCTGCTTCTCCTGAATAGATAGAATAAAACCTATTGAAAGCAGAGCGTGGTCTATTTATTCCGGAGACTGCCTTAAATGCGTGAGCAAAAGTCCTTAGAGATGGCAGTGGGCAATTTTCTTCACATACTTTATTGATAGTGATAACAAGTTTCTGCAAGTCAGAGCTTGCGTTCATATCATTGAAAACAGCTTTCAATGTACTCAAAATGTTAAGGGAGACGGTATAAATCCTGCGTAACAACTCTTCGATTTGACCATCCCGTGGGGGAGGTGGGGGAACACCGCCTGCAGGAGGAGCTCCTGCTGGGCCAGGTACTACATAGACTGGTATCATAAAACCCTCCGTTATCTAATTTATTCCTAGAACAATCTTAGGATAGTGTATGGATGAATATATGTATTAACGATATAAACGATGTGTTATATCGAAAAAATGGATTATAAGTTTTCAGCTATCTTAAGAGGTTCTGTTCTATAGGAAATAGTGAACTTTTGTCCGTCAACTTCGATATCTAGGGTTGATCGGAACCGCGTGAGAAGAAGCCTGAAAGGCACTTTCACTTCTTCTTTGCCAACCTGAATGCCAATGCTCGCATCTGAAAGGATCTCCTCAGAGGCTTTCAGCTGTTGGCACAAAGCAATAAAGAGCTTGATTTGCCGGGCTAAGGATCCTGGTTCAACACCAAAAGGTTTTCCACAGCCTGGACACTTGGAAATGCAGGGAAGTTTATCCAGAGACCGAAGTGGGAAGGGAACTGGAGTTTGACAGCTAATGCAACTAATGTGAAACGCATCTTTCATGGAGAATCCTTAAGGGTATAAATTCTGGTATGACTATTTTGATGGCTATACGATTTTCGTCAACATACAATTGAGAAAAGCATTAGATCTTTCTGTCAGTGTATCCGCGTTATTTCTTCTTGAGAGACTTTAAAAAAACCTTGAATTTTTCTTCGTATCCTTCTCTTGTGGACCAATTTTTTATCTCTTCAAGATCTATTTCTCGTTCTTGGCATATGCTAAGGGCTTGTTGGAGTCCTTGTTTGTCATTCCAGAAATAGAAGCTTGCAAGTCGATCTTTTACACTATCGGTGGGCGCTAAGCATGTGATTGTCCCTAGGGGAGTGGAGACATTAGCAAATTTCCATATGGGATCTTTCCCTATTGCCACGGGCGGCGTTACGAATTCGATCATCCAAGGGCAATCTTTGCGCTGAAAATATTTGTTTCTTTGGGTGAAGCCTAATTCTGAAAGAGCCTTTCGTACTTTTTTCATATCCTCGTAGGTAACATAGTCCAAATCATAAGATTGATATCGATTTTCTGTATAAATTGTCACGCAAGCGCCGCCTACCAGCACTGCTTCAATGCCTTTCTTGCGCAATTCCTCGGAAATAAATCCTGCAAGATCTTTGAGCGAAATCTTTGGCCAATTAATCATAGAGGCTTACCTTGTCTGCGAGGTCTTGTTCTAGTTATTGGCTCGTAGTACTTCTCCCGAAATTCTTCTGGAAAGGAGTTATAGGCATTTTGTAAAAAATTCTTTAATTTTTCAAGAAAAGGGTAGCGGGGGTTGAATTGGTACATCGCTGTCTTTCCTTCTTGACTCCTGGCGATTATCCCTCCCTTTTCCAGTCGCATAAAAGCTCTTTGAACGCTGTATAGCGGGATCTGAAAGATCTTTTTCAACTGAGAGGGATAACATTTCTGATTGACAACAAGGTAAAATAATATCTTTTCTATCACTGGATTTCCAAAAAGCTCTTCTAGCATATATACCACCTTTTTTGGTCATATTACCAAAATAGTTGGTGAATGTCAAGATATAGAT